>DASZJM010000267.1:0-1709 GCA_035948165.1 Candidatus Methylomirabilota bacterium | reverse complement strand
GCGTGATCTCAGTGGGCACGGTGCTGGTCGTGGGCGCAGGCCTGGCCCTCTACCAGATGACATCGCTGGTATTGGGTCCCGGCGGCAGCCGTCAGTTGCATCTCTCGCTCACGGTCCCCACCGTCGACACCGCGGAACGGGCCGAATCGTGGACCTCCAGCGGGAAGCTCGTGCTCGGTATCCTCGCCGCCCCGGCGCCCGCCGCGCGGGTGTCGGCACGGTCGTCGGTCGCGCATCGAGTCGCGAGCACACCCGCGGCATCCGTGGCGGCCGCGCCCGTGGCGCCGGTCGCATCGCGGGTCCCGGTCGCATCGCCCGTACCCGTCGCATCACCTCGGCCTGAGCCGCGCCCCTCCGACCCGCCCGCGCCGATCGTTCGGGGCGGCCCCGGTCCGCAACCTGGCGGCCACAAGCCCGACGACGGCGACTAACTATCATGACCCCGATGAGCGGGGCCCTGGACTGGCTCGCCGTGGGCGACGTGGCGGAAGAACGCGCGGCGGCGAGTGGCCAGGGAATCCTGGGCGGTGGGGCGGCCCGGCTCACCGCACATGCGGCGGCGCTGCGCGCGCGGACCGCGCTGGTCGGCAAAGTGGGCGCCGACGAGGCGGGACGCCGGGTGCGCGATTCGCTCGAGCGGCTGCGGGTTGATCTTCGCTGGCTGCGCGAAGCGCCGGGCCTACGGACCACCATCTGGCTTCAGCCCGACGGTGAGCCCCAGCTGCGGCGGGTCGAGCGCGGCGCGGACCTCGCCCTGCGGCTCGACGAGCTGCCGCCGGTGTCAGTAACGGCCGCCCTCACCGTGGTATCGGGTTACAGCCTCTCGGTCGAGCCCGCCCGGTCGGCGGCGTTGGGCGCGATCACCGGCGCGAAGGCGCGCGGCGGTCGGTCCGCACTGCTCCTCGAGGCGGACCTGCTCTGGTGGACGAACGCCCGCATGACTCGCCGCGTGCTCGAGCCGGCGCTCGCCGCTGTGGACAGCGTGGCGCTGCAGGCGGCCGACGCGCGCGTGCTGTTCGGCGCGGCGGATGGCCGCGAGGCGCTGCGGCTGCTCGCCGACCTGGGACCTCGCCTTATCTACCTGGCGGAAGAGGGCGGCGGCGTCCTGCTGCGTGAGGGGGGCAGGGTCCACTGGTGTCCGGCCCAGGCGGGCGAGGTTGCGCCTCGCGATCGCTACGCCGGACCGGCCGCGTTCTGGGTCGCGCTCGCGCACCGCGCGGCGCCGCGCAAAGCCGCCGCCGACTCCGTCCACTACGCACTGTCGGTGCGCCGGGCGGGGGCGCCCCGCGTGCCGGCGCCCGCCTGAGATCGTCGCTCGACGCCAACGGCGCGCCGGGCCCGCATATGTAACACCGGCATGGCGCGGGTGGAGCAGCCCGGCGACGGCGGGTTGGTGGCGCCGAGCCGGCCCGTTGCTCCTCCGTGGGGGCGTCCTGGCGCCGCTGGCTGATCGCCGCCATCGCGTGCGCGGTTCTGCTGCCGTCCGCGGCCGCGCTACCCTCCCGGCCCCACCCCGCGCTGAGTGTCTCCTTTTTCGTGGAGCCCGCCCCGGTCGACGCCCCGGCTAACCCTTCGCCAGCGCCGACAGGTGCGGCTGGATCCGCGACCACGCGATAGGGTGGCTCGGGATCCCCGCCTGGCTCAAGTAGCGGTCGCGCAGGCCGCTCGCGTCCGGATAGCCATGGACGTAGTAGATGGCGTGAATGCCG
>DASZJM010000266.1:0-1698 GCA_035948165.1 Candidatus Methylomirabilota bacterium | reverse complement strand
GTGATGCCGGCGCGCGAGTCGGTGAGCGTGCCGTCCAGGTCGAAGAGGACGGTGAGGTCGCTCATGCGGCGGGCGGGACGGTGAGATCCATGGCCGACTCGATCGTACACGAGGCGGCCACCCCTTCGCTCGCGAGCCCGGATCAGTGTCGAGCGGCCCGGCGCACCAGCACGACCTGCACGGGATCGATCGCCTCGGCGGCTCGCGGCGCGGAGGCTTCCCCCTTGCGCCGCCGCGCCCAGTTGCTCTCGGTCGCGACCACCACCGCGGATGGCGCCCGCTCGAGCGCGGCGTACAGCTGGGGCTCGGTGTGGACGCGCGTCACGGTGCGATCGAGATAGAAGGCGAGCGGCAGCTCGGGGAACCCCCAGACCACCACCGGGGCGGCGCCGTCGAAGGCCCGCACCCGGCCGAGGAGCTGATCGTAGCTTCCCGCCGCGTTGTGACGCGTGACCTCCAGGTTGTAGCCGATCGCGAACGCGGCCACCGAGGCCAGCCACACGAAGGGCAGGGCCCCGCGGACCCGGCCCGCCACGGTCTCGGACCACGGCGCTCGGGTCCCGCCGTCCTTCCTGCGCTCGACACGCCGCGACCCGAGCCACCAGCCCATGACGAGCGCCATCGGGGGCGCCACCGGGGCGTAGTAGCGGAGCCGCTGCTCGTGGGAGAACGCGACGAGCGTGATGGTGACCGCGAGCCAGACCAGCGGCAGGAGCAGCGCGGAGCGCGTCCGGTCCCGCCGGTAGGCGAGGACCGCGGCCGGTATCGCGACCGGCGCCAGCAGCACCCACGGGGAGAGCGCGACTGCCAGGTTCCGCACCGGCCCGGTCAGCAGGACGAGGATGTTGCCGCGCGGCCGGTACCAGCCGAGCTGGTCCGTCACCACCGCCTCGCGCACCGCGTGGCTGTCCGCGAAGGTGCCGACGAGCCACCACAGCGCGACCAGGCCACCGAGGAGCGGCAGGCCCGGGCCGAGGCGGAGGGACCAGGGACGCCCCGAGCGGGTGGCGAGGCGGTACGCCAGGCCGATCGCCAGCGGCAGGAGGCCGGCCCCTTGGCCCAGAACGCGGCCGCGGCGAAGCCGTAGAAGCCGATCCACCACCGGCCGGACGGCTCGAGCGTCATCCGGACGAGCATCCACACGCTGGCGGTGATGAAGCAGGTCATGAGGGCGTCGGGCAGCGCGAGATGGGCGTGGAAGAAGAGGCCCTGGGTGGTCATGGTCACCAGGGCCGCGATGCGGCCGGCTTCCGCGTCGAAGAGA
This sequence comes from Candidatus Methylomirabilota bacterium, assembly GCA_035948165.1. Classification (GTDB taxonomy): domain Bacteria; phylum Methylomirabilota; class Methylomirabilia; order Rokubacteriales; family CSP1-6; genus CAMLFJ01. The sequence goes on along the minus strand of DASZJM010000266.1, from coordinate 434 downwards.
TCGCGGGCCAGCGCGTGGACGAGCAGCACCGTGGCGACCACCGCGGCTGCCGAGGGCAGGACCGCGGTCAGCTGCGTCACGTGCCCGGCCGGCCAGGAGACCAGCGCGATCAGCCACGCGAGCAGCGGCGGCTTGTTGAAGTACCCGACGCCGTTGAGCCGCGGCCAGAGCCAATCGCCGCGCGTCAGGATGTCCTGCGCGAGCAGCGGAAAGCGGGCCTCGTCGTTCGAGGTGAAGACGCGCGCGCCGAGCTCGACGCCGAGCAGGACGGCCGCCGCGAGTGCGATCCACGGGGGCGCGGGCGGCCACCGCACGACCCGGGCGAGCCGGTTAGACCCGGCAGCCTTCCCCGAGATAGTGGGTGCGCCAGCTCTCGAAGACGAGGAGCGCCCAGAGGGTCCGCGCATGGTCCCGCACGCCGGTCCCGTGCTCTG
>DASZJM010000265.1:0-21982 GCA_035948165.1 Candidatus Methylomirabilota bacterium | reverse complement strand
GGTGAACTCCGAGCCCTTGGCGCGCTTGAAGTAGAGGTGGAGGTCGTGCTCCCACGTGAAGCCGATACCCCCGTGGAGCTGGATGCCCGCCGCGGCCACGCGCCGGTAGGCGTCGGAGACGTAGGCCTTGGCCATGCTCACCGCGAGCGGCGCCTCCGCGGCGCCCTCGTCGAGCGCCCACGCCGCGTAGTAGGTGATCGACTTGCTGTTCTCCACGTCGACCAGCATGTCGGCGGCCCGGTGCTTCACGCCCTGGTAGGAGCCGATCGGGCGGCCGAAGGCCTGCCGGATCTTGGCGTACTCGACCGTCATGTCGAGCACCTTCTGGGCTCCGCCACACATCTCGGCGCACAGGGCCACGGTGGCCCGGTCGAGCACGCGGGCGAGCGGCGTCCAGCCCGCCCCCGCCGCGCCCAGCAGCGCGTCGGCGCCCACGCTCACGTCGGACAGCGAGACCTCGCAGAGCTTGCGGGTCTGGTCCATGGTGGGGAGCAGCGTGACCTCGAGCCCCCGGGTGCCCTTCGGCAGGAGGAAGAGGGAGACCCCGTCCGCGCCCGCTCCCGGCCGGGTGCGCGCGGCCACCACCAGAGCGTCCGCGGTGTGGGCGTCGTGCACGAAGAGCTTGGTGCCGGAGAGCGTGTAGCGGCCGCCCTTCTCCACCGCGGTCAGCGTCACCCCGGCCGGGCCGAGCTGCGCGCTCGGCTCCATCCACGCGAGCGCCACCCGCCGGTCCCCCGCCGCGATCTTCGGCAGCCACTCCTTCTTCTGCGCCTCGCTGCCCGCCTCGGCGATGGCGAGCCCGCCCAGGAGCACCGCGGAGAAGTAGGGGCCGGGCACCACCGCGCGACCCATCTCCTCCATCAGCACCACCAGGTCGACCAGGCCCAGGCCCATGCCGTCGTAGGCCTCGGGGTAGACGAGGCCGAGCCAACCCTGCTCGGCGAGCTTCGTCCACAGATCGGGGCTGATGCCCTCCGGCGTCTCCATGAGGCGGCGGACCGTGTCCGAGCCGCACTCGTTCTCGAAGAACTTCCGGGCGGTCGACCGCAGCAGCTCCTGCTCGTCGTTGAAGCCGAAGTTCATGGCTTAGCCTTTCGGGAGGCCGAGCACGCGCTCGCCGATGATGTTGCGCTGGATCTCGGTGGTGCCGCCCTCGATCGAGTTGGCCCGCGAGCGCAGGAAGGTGTGCTGCCAGAGCCCGTCCGCCACCGCCCACGCGCTGCCGTGGGTGAGCTGGCTGAACGCGCCCTGGATCTCCATGGCCAGCTCCTGCACGCGCTGGTGGCCCTCGACCCACATCATCTTGCCCGCGGAGGCCTCGGGACCGGGTAGCTCGCCCTTGAGCAGCTTGGTGATGGCCCGCGCGCCGGTGTACTTGAACACCTCGGTGTCGATCCAGAGCTGGGCGAGCTTCTGCCGCATCACCGGGTCCTGGGTGACCGGGATCCCGTTCTTCTTGGTGGCACGCGCCATGTCCACGAGGCCGTCGAGCGCGATGCGCAGGCGCACCTGGAGACCGAAGCCGAGCGCGAGGCGCTCGTACATGAGGGTGGTGAGGCCGACCGCCCAGCCGTTGTCGAGGCCGCCCAGGATCTGCGCGGCGGGCACCCGCACGTTGTCGAAGTAGACCTCGTTGAACTCCGCGTCGCCGGTCATCTGCTTGAGCGGCTTCACGGTGACCCCGGGGCTCTTCATGTCGAGCAGGAAGTAGGTGATGCCCTTGTGCTTGGGCGCGCTCGGATCGGTGCGGGCCAGCAGCATCATGTAGTCCGCGATGTGGGCGAGCGACGTCCACACCTTCTGGCCGTTGATCACGTAGGCGTCGCCGTCCTTCACCGCGCGGGTCTGGAGCGAGGCGAGGTCGGAGCCCGCGTTCGGCTCGGAGTAGCCCTGACACCAGATCTCCTCGCACGAGAGCATCTTGGGCGGGTAGCGCTTCTTCTGCTCGTCGGTGCCGTAGGCGATGATGGTGGGACCCGCCATCCCGATGGCCAGGATGTTCAGCACCGGCGGCGCCTTGGAGAGCGCCATCTCCTGCTGGAGGATCATCTCCTCCATGAAGGTGAGCCCTCGTCCGCCCGCCTCCTTCGGCCAGGTGAGGCCGACGAAGCCGGCCTCGTACATCTGCCGCTGCCAGCGGCGGAGCAGGTCGTAGGCCTCGGGACGCGGGATGTCGGAGCCCCGGCTCAGGCGGGCGACCCAGTCCTGCCGCATCTGCTTCGACAGCCAGCCGCGTACCTCGCCGCGGAAGGACTCCTGCTCGGGGGTCAGCGTGAAATCCATACACCCTCCCGCGTGCTGATGCGGCGCACCAAGGTTGACCGAGATGAGGCTGAACGAAGGTTCAGTGTTCATGATACGAGCCCGCGCGAGAGAGTGTCAAGATCTTCGCCGCCCCGCCCGGGGCCTTCCGCGTTGTGCGGTATACTCGCGGCGGCCATGGCCACCTCCGCGATCACCCTGGCGCGCCTGAAGGATCACATCGAGACGCTCGCCACCTACGGTCGCAACCCGGACGGCCGCGGCATCACGCGGTCCTGCTGGAGCCCGGTGCACGAGCAGGCGCGGGCGTGGCTCCTCGCCCGGATGAAGGCGGCCGGCCTCGAGACGCGGGTGGACGCGGCGGGCAATACCTTCGGCATGCTGCCCGGCGAGGGGGCGGCGGTGCTCACCGGCTCCCACATCGACACCGTCCCGGAGGGCGGCCCGCTCGACGGCGCCCTCGGCGTGCTCGCCGGGCTCGAGTGCCTGCAGACCGTGAAGGAGGCGCGCCTGCCCGTGCGGCGGCCGCTCGCGGTGGTGGCGTGGAGCGACGAGGAGGGGCGCTACGGCAGCCTCTTCGGGTCGCGCGCGTTCACCGGGCGCCTCGACCTCGCCCAGGTGCCGGCCCTGCGCGCCCTCGACGGGGAGTCGCTGGTGGAGGCGATGGCGCGGGCTGGCTACGACGCGAGCCGCGTCGCGGAGGCGCGCTGCGACCCGCGCACCCTCCACGCCTACGTGGAGCTGCACATCGAGCAGGGCCCGCACCTCGAGCAGGCGCGCGTGCCCATCGGGCTCGTGGAAGGCATCGTGGGCATCCGCCGCAACCGCCTCACCTTCATCGGCGAGCCGGACCACGCGGGCACCACCCCGATGGCGCGGCGGAAGGACGCCTTCCTGGCCGCCTGCGAGTACGCGTTGAAGGCGCGCGAGCACATCGTCCGCAAGGGCAGCGGGCGGAGCGTCACCAACTTCGGGCGCATCGAGCTGGCCCCCGGCGTCTCCAACATCGTGCCGGCCCGCGCGGTGCTGATGCAGGAGATGCGAGAGCTCGACGCGCGCATCCTCGCCCGGCTCGACCGCGAGTGTGTGACGCTCGCCCGCACGGTGGCGCGCGGCCGCGGCCTGCGGGTGGTGGTCGACACCCTCTCGCGCACCGAGCCGGCGCGCTGCGCCCCGCGGGTGATGGACGCGGTGCAGGCCGCGTGCGACGCGCTGCGGCTCCGCACCCGCCGGATGCCTTCGGGGGCGGGCCACGACGCGCAGAACCTCGCCGGGGTCACCGCCTCCGGCATGCTCTTCATCCCCTCCCGGGGCGGCCGCAGCCACCGTCCGGACGAGATGAGCGACTGGAAGGCGATCGGACGGGGCACCAACGCGCTGCTTCAGACGCTCCTGCGTCTGGCCGCGTGAGACGGGAGCCGGCGCGACGTGCGCGACGCGTGCATGTGAAAGTTTCCACTTGGCAAGGGTGCGCGGGATCAAGTACACTTCCGCGTGATTCCGGCGCCATCACTTCAATGAGGATGTTGTGCCCACGATAGTGCACCTGCTGCTAGCCCTGGTCTTGACCGCGTTCCTGGTCGCCCAGGCCAAGTCCCTGGCCTTCGTCCTGAGATCGCGCCGGGCGGTGTCGTCGCGGAGCGCCCGCCGGAGAACCGATCTCCTGTGGACCTGCATCCCGGTGCTTCTCGTGCTCTTCCTGGCCGCCCGGAGCTGGGTGGCCGTGGTCGACGTCCACCGGCCCGCGGTCGCGGCCACCGGCACGCCGACCCAGTCGCCGGCCCCCCCGCGCTAGAGGGACGACATCACGCCATGATCCAGCCCCCCGCGACGACTCCTCGCCCCCGGCGGCCCTTCGACTGGTCCCTCGCCTGCCTGCTGGGCGCGGTCCTGATGCTGGCCTGCTCCTGTAGCGCGGTGGGCTGGAACTGGGACACCCCGATGAGCACGGTGATGCCCAAGTCGGACTTCGGGAAGATGACCCACGAGATCTTCATGCTGATCTCGTGGTGGACGCTCGGCATCTTCATCGTGGTGGAGGTCGGCCTGGCCTACGTCTGCTGGCGCTTCCGCGATCGCGCGGGCGCGCCGATCCCCAAGCAGGTGCACGGGCACACCGCCCTCGAGGTGGGCTGGACCATTGCGTTCGCAGTGATCCTGCTCGTGTTCGCGATCCCGACCATCCGGGTGATCTTCAAGACCCAGGAGGCCCCCGCGGCCACCGCGCTCCGGGTGGAGGTCTTCGGCAAGCAGTGGTGGTGGGAGTTCAAGTACCCGCAGTTCAAGATCACCACCGCCAACGAGCTCCACCTCCCGGTCGGGCAGACCGCGGTCTTCCTCCTCAACGGGCCGGACGTCATCCACTCGTTCTGGATGCCGCAGCTCGGCGGCAAGCGCGACGTGGTCCCGCACCGGATCAACCACATCACCCTGACCCCCGAGGTGCCGGGCGACTATCCGGGCCAGTGCGCGGAGTACTGCGGCGTCTCGCACGCCAACATGCGCTTCCGGGTGATCGTGCACGAGCCCGCCGACTTCGAGAAGTGGGTCAAGGCCCAGCAGGCTCCCCCGGTGGAGTCCACCGACGCGCTCGCCCAGCAGGGCAAGACGATCTTCAGCCAGTCCACCTGCGTGGGGTGCCACACCATCACCGGCGTCTCGGCCGGGCACATCGGTCCCGACCTCACCCACTTCGCGAGCCGCAAGCGGTTCGCCGGCTCGCTCATGGAGTCGACGGCGGACAACATCGCCAAGTGGGTCGAGAACCCCGATCACATGAAGCCCGGGGCCCTCATGCCGAACCTCGGAATGACCGGCGAGCAGGGCAAGGCGCTCGCCGCCTACCTGCTCAGCCTGAAATAAGGGGACTCCATGGCCACTCAGGCCGCGTTCATGCACGGCTCGAAGGTCGAGACGGAGACCTTCTGGGGCATCGTCTGGTCCTGGCTCACCACCGTCGACCACAAGCGGATCGGGATCCTCTACGGCACCTCCGCCTTCATCTTCTTCCTGATCGGCGGCATCGAGGCCCTCATCATGCGGCTGCAGCTCGCGCGGCCCGACAACACCCTGGTCGGCCCCGAGCGCTTCAACGAGCTGTTCACGATGCACGGCACCACCATGATCTTCCTGGCCGTGATGCCGCTGAGCTCGGCCTTCTTCAACTACATGATCCCGCTCATGATCGGGGCGCGCGACGTCGCGTTCCCGCGCCTGAACGCGCTCTCCTACTGGATCTTCCTCTCCGGCGCCCTGTTCCTGAACTCGAGCTGGCTGTTCGGGCTGGCCCCGGACGGGGGGTGGTTCGGCTACGCCAACCTCACCACCCTCCAGTTCTCCCCACGGCACACCATCGACTTCTGGATGCTCGGCCTGCAGATCCTCGGCCTCTCCTCGATGCTGGCCGGGTTCAACTTCCTCGTGACGATCATCAACATGCGCGCCCCCGGCATGACTCTGATGCGGATGCCGGTGTTCATCTGGATGAGCTTCGTGACCCAGTTCCTCCTCGTGCTCGCCTTCCCCGCGATCACGGTGGCGCTCATCCTCCTCATGTTCGACCGGTTCTTCGGCACCCTCTTCTACGCGCCCGCCGCCGGCGCGGACCCGCTCCTCTGGCAGCACCTCTTCTGGATCTTCGGCCACCCCGAGGTCTACATCCTGATCCTGCCCGCGATGGGCATCGTCTCGGAGGTGCTGCCCACCTTCTCGCGCAAGCCGCTCTTCGGGGCCCCGGTGGTGATCTACTCCGGCATCATGATCGGCTTTTTCGGCTTCGGGGTGTGGAGCCACCACATGTTCTCGGTGGGCATGGGGCCGGTGGCCGACGCCGCCTTCTCGATCTCGACCATGCTGATCGCGGTGCCGACCGGGGTGAAGATCCTCAACTGGATCGGCACCCTCTGGGGCGGGTCCATCCGCTTCAGGACCCCGCTCTACTTCTCGCTCGGTTTCATCGCCATGTTCACGATGGGCGGCCTCTCCGGGATCATGCACGCCTCCCCGCCGGTCGACCTGCAGCAGACCGACACCTACTTCGTGGTGGCCCACTTCCACTACGTGCTCTTCGGCGGCTCGATCTTCGGGCTCTTCTCCGGCATCTACTACTGGTGGCCCAAGATCACCGGCAAGCTCCTCGACGAGAAGCTGGGCCTCTGGCACTTCTGGCTCATGATGGTGGGCTTCAACATGACCTTCTTCCCCCAGCACTACCTCGGCCTCATCGGGATGCCCCGGCGGATCTACACCTACGCCCCCGACCTCGGCTGGAACTTCTGGAACCTGGTCTCGACCATCGGCGCCTTCCTGATCGCGGTGTCGCTGCTCTTCTTCATCACCAACGTGATCCGCACCATGCGGGGCGGCCCGGTGGCCGGCAACGACCCGTGGGACGGCCGGACGCTCGAGTGGTCGATCCCCTCGCCGCCCCCGGTCTACAACTTCGCGCGCGTCCCCGAGGTGCAGGACCGCGACGACTTCTGGCTCCAGAAGTATGGCGACGGCCACGGGAGCGCCCCCCGGCCGCGCCCGGCCCCGGTGACCGCGGCGGAGATCGCGGCGATCCACATGCCACCGACCTCCTACTGGCCGCTGCTGCTCGGCTTGGCCCTCGCGATGATGGTCTCCGGGCTGATGATCAGCATGTACCAGGTCGTGGTGGGCGGGCTCCTCACGCTCTACCTCATGTACAAGTTCGCGATGGAGCTGCACCGGCCCTCCACCGGGCACGGGCACTAGGAGAGCCGCCGTGGCCGATCACGCCGCCGTCCACGCCATCCACGATCCCAACCTCGGCAACACCGGTCTCGACAACCGCAAGGTCGGGATGTGGGCGTTCCTCGGCTCCGACTGCATGTTCTTTGGCTCCCTGATCGGGACGTACCTCGCCTACAAGGGCAAGTCCATCTCGGGCCCGCTGCCCCACGAGGTCTTCGACATCCCCCTCACCTCCTACAGCGCGGCGCTGCTGCTCGCCTCCTCGCTGACCATGGTGCTGGCCCTCTCCGCGCTCCAGCAGAACCGGCTGAGGCCGGCGACGGGCTGGCTGTTCGCGACCGCGATGCTGGGTCTGCACTTCGTGCTGAACCAGGTCTACGAGTTCACCACCTTCGTGCTGCACCACAACCTCACCCTCTCCACCAGCCTCTTCGGCTCGACCTTCTTCGTGCTCACCGGCTTCCACGGAGCCCACGTCACCGGCGGGGTGATCTGGCTGCTCATCCTGGTCATGCTGGCGATGCGGGGGAAGCTCGACGCGCGCGACTACACCAAGGTCGAGATCGCCGGCCTCTACTGGCACTTCGTCGACATCGTGTGGATCGCGATCTTCACCATCATCTACCTCATCCCCTAGGAGCCGCGACATGGCCGATCAGCACGCGGTTGCCGCCACGACGCACGGAGGAGGAGGCGGCCACGCCACCGTCAAGACGTACATCAACGTGGCCATCGTGCTCGCGATCATCACCGCGGTGGAGGTGGCCTCCCTCTACATCCCGGGCATCCCGGGCCCGCTGCTCGTGATCAGCCTGCTCGCGATGTCGGCGGTGAAGTTCTTCCTGGTGGTCGGCTTCTTCATGCACCTCCGCTACGACCATCCGATCATGCGCGCGCTGTTCGTGGGACCGCTGCTCATCGCCATCGCGATCATCCTGGCCGTCATGGCGCTCTTCAGCGCCTTCGTGCTGCTGCCGCGCGTCGTTCTCTGACATGGCGCACGTAGTACCCGGGGCGGCGGGGCCTCCGCCCCTCGGGCCCGACGGCTTCGACTGGACCGGCTGGCACGCCGATCCCACCGTCGTCGGCGGCCTGCTCCTCCTCGGCGCGGCCTACGGAGCCGCCACCCTCTGGCGACACCGCCTCGATCCGGAGGCCCGCGTGGAGCCCGCGAAGGTGGTCTCGTTCGCGGGCGCGCTCGCGGTCCTGTTCGGCGCCCTCACCGGTCCGGTGCACGACCTCTCGGACTACTACCTCTTCAGCGCGCACATGATCCAGCACATGCTGCTGGTCTTCGCGATGCCCCCGCTCCTCCTCTACGGCACGCCCGGCTGGATGGTGCGGCCGCTCCTGCGCGACGCCCGCCTCCTCCAGCTCGGCCGCACGCTCACGCGGCCGACCGGCGCGTTCGCCACCTTCAACGTGGTCCTGGTGGCCTGGCACCTGCCCCCGCTCTACAACCTGGCCATGGACCAGCATCCGGTGCACATCGTCGAGCACCTCATGATCATGGTGGCCTCGGTGATCCTCTGGTGGCCGATGCTCTCGCCGCTCGACGAGCTGCCCCGCGCGCCCTACCCGGTGCAGATGCTGTACCTCTTCGTGGTCGGCCTGCCGATGGTGATGGTGGCCATCTTCATCTCGATGGCGGACAGCCTGCTCTATCCCTACTACGCGGCGTCGCCGCGCATCTGGGCACCGCTCACCCCGCAGGCCGACCAGCACCTGGGCGGCCTCATCATGTGGATCCCGGGCGGGTTGATCTTCCTGGCCGCGCTGTCCGTCGTCTTCTTCCGCTGGCAGGTCGCGGGGGGCGGCGACGGGGCGGCGAGCCCGAATCGGACGGCGGCCCGTGTCGGCTAGGATCGCCTTCGCCGCGGTCGTGGCGGTGTTCGTGCTGATGACGGTCGGCAACGTGGTGAGCGCCACCGGCTCGGGCCTCGCCTGCCCGGACTGGCCGCTCTGCCACGGGTCGGTGATCCCGCCGCTGCGGGCGGACGTGCTCATCGAGTACAGCCACCGCCTCTCCGCGCTGGCCGCCACCGTGCTGATCCTGGCCACCAGCGTGGCGGCCCTGCGCGGGCCCGCGCCGGCCGCGCGGCGACGGCTCGCGTGGCTGCTCCCGGTGCTCCTGGCGGTCCAGATCGCGCTCGGCGGGATCACGGTGCTGCTCGAGCTGCCCGATCTGATCAGCACCGCCCACCTGGTGAACGCGCTGCTGATCCTGGGCGGCCTCATCGTGCTGGCCCAGGCGCTCCGGAAGCCCGCGCGAGTCCCCGCCGCCGGCGCGGAGCGGACGCGGCGCCTGGCCCGCGCCGGGCTCGCGGTGCTCCTCGTCCAGCTCGCCCTCGGCGGTTACGTCCGCCACGCGGGCGCCGGCCTCGCCTGCCCGGACTTCCCGCTCTGCAGCGGCGACCTGCTGCCGTGGGGCTGGCTGCCCTCGGTCCACTGGGTCCACCGCTGGCTCGGCGTGCTGCTGCTGGGCGTCTTCGTGCACCTCGCCGTCGCCTCCCGCACCACCGCGGCCCGCCTGGTCGCCGTTCTCGCGGTGCTGCAGGTCTCGCTCGGCATCGCGACCGTGCTGCTGCAGCTGGCCGCGCCGGTGCGGGCCGCCCACGCCGCGGTGGGCTACGCGCTGTGGGCGACCCTGGTGTGGGTCAGCGTGGAGGCGGGCTGCTGGCGCGCGGTGAGCGCGCCGGCCTCGTCCGCGGACGCCACCCGGAAGGCGGCCCATGCCGCCTAGGGCCGCCACCGCGACCTCGCGTGGGCTCCCCGCCCTCGGCGTGGCGGCGCGCGTCGGCGCCTACGCCGAGCTCTCCAAGTTCGGCATCGTGCTGCTGGTGCTGGTCTCGGCGGGCGCCGGCTTCATGCTCCGCGCGCCGCTCGGGCCCGAGTTCCCCTGGGCGCAGGGCCTCCTGGTACTGGCCGGGGTCATGTTCCTCTCCTGCGGCGCCTCCGCGCTCAACCAGGTGCAGGAGCGCACGCGCGACGCCCTCATGGCACGCACCGCGGGGCGGCCGCTCCCGTCCGGGCGCCTCACCCACGCCCAGTGCCTCGCGTTCGCGCTCCTCGGCATCGCGGCCGGGGCGGCGCTCCTCTGGCTCGGGGTGGGACCCACCGCCGGGGTGCTGGGCCTGATCGCGAGCGCCTTCTACAACGGGGTCTACACCCCGTGGCTCAAGCCGCACTCGCCGTTCGCGGCGGTGCCCGGCGCGATTCCCGGCGCGATTCCGCCCGTCATCGGATGGGTGGCTGGGGGCGGCTCGGTCACCGACGCGGGCGCGGTGATCCTCTTCGGCATCCTGTTCCTCTGGCAGATGCCGCACTTCTGGGCCCTCGCCCTCCGCTATCGCAGCGACTACGCGGCGGGCGGCTTTCCCATGGTGTCGGAGCGGGTCGGGGTCGAGGGCACCGCCCGGCTGATCCTGGTCTACGCCCTCGGCCTCACCGCCTGGTCGCTGGCCGCTCCCACCTTCGGGATGGGCGGCCCCGCGGCCCTGGTCGCGGCGGCGGCGCTCGGCGGCCGGCTCATCTGGCTCGCCGAGAAGTTCGCGCGGCAGCCCGAGGATGCCCGCGGCTGGCTTTCCCTCTTCCTCTTCTCGAACTTCTACCTCCTCCTGCTCTTCCTGGTCATGGTGGGCGAGCGGCTGGCTCGTCACGCCCTGTCCTAGGGCGCCTGCGGTCCCGGTTGGCGCGGCGGGAGGGTCCTCTGGTACTCTGAAACTCCGTCTGGAGGGACGTGACCGATGAACATCTGCGTCGTGGGAACGGGCTATGTGGGGCTGGTGACCGGCGCCGTCTTCGCCGATCTCGGCAACGACGTGGTCTGCGTGGACAACGCGACGAAAAAAATCGAAGCCTTGCGGGCCGGCCAGATGCCGATCTACGAGCCGGGCCTCGAGGAGATGGTGGCCCGGAACAAGGACGACAGCCGGCTCACGTTCTCCACCGATCTGCCCGGGGGCGTGCGCCAGGCCGACGTGATCTTCATCGCGGTAGGCACCCCGCCCAAGGAGAGCGGCGAGACCGACCTCTCCCAGGTGGAGGCGGTGGCGGCCGAGATCGGCCGCTCCATGGACCGCTACAAGGTGGTGGTCAACAAGTCGACGGTCCCGGTCGGGACCGGGGAGTTCGTGCGCGAGGTCATCACCCGCCACCAGCCGCGCCCGCTCGACTTCGACGTGGTGTCCAATCCCGAGTTCCTCCGCGAGGGCTCGGCCATCGAGGACACGCTCCGGCCCGATCGCATCGTGATTGGAGCGCCCAACCAGCAGGTGGCCATGACCCTCGTCGAGCTGTACGCCCCGCTCGAGCGGCCGATGATCATCACCGACCTGCCCTCGGCGGAGGTGATCAAGTACGCCTCCAACTCGTTCCTGGCCGCCAAGATCTCGTTCATCAACGCGATCGCCAACATCTGCGAGGCGGCCGGCGCCGACGTGAGCCAGGTGATGAAGGGCATGGGCCTCGACTCCCGCATCGGCATGCAGTTCCTCCAGGCCGGACTCGGCTACGGCGGCTCCTGCTTCCCCAAGGACGTGGACTCGCTCATCCACACCGCGTCGCAGCTCGGGTACGACTTCAAGCTGCTGCGCTCGGTGGTGGAGATCAACAAGGAGCGCGCCGCCCACTTGGTGGAGATGATGCGCAAGGCGATCGGCCCGCTGGAGGACAAGACGATCGCGGTGCTCGGGCTCGCGTTCAAGCCCAACACCGACGACATGCGCGAGGCCAAGAGCCTGGAGGTGGTGCGCGTGCTGCACGCGGCGGGCGCCCAGATTCGCGCCTACGATCCGGTGGCGATGGAGAACGCGAAGCCCCTCATGCCGGAGGGCGTGGTGTTCTGCGAGTCGGCCTACGAGGCGGCCGCGGGCGCGGACGGGGTCACCCTGCTCACCGAGTGGAACGAGTTCAAGTACCTGAACCTGGACCGTCTGCGGGGACTCCTGCGCCGCCGGCTGATCTTCGACGCGCGCAACCTCTACGAGCCCGAGCGCATGCGGCGGCTCGGCTTCGAATACTACTCCATCGGGCGCAAGCCCGTCCTGGCCGGCTGAGGACGACGGCCCGATGCGCGTCCTGGTGACGGGAGGGGCCGGCTTCATCGGCTCCCATCTCTGCGAGTTCCTCCTCGCCCGGGGCTGCGAGGTGGTCTGCATGGACAACCTCCTCACCGGCTCCACCGACAACATCGCGCACATCAGCGACCCGCGCTTTCTCTTCGTCAAGCACGACGTGACCAACTACATCGTGGTGGGCGGGCCGCTCGACTACGTGCTGCACTTCGCGAGCCCCGCCTCGCCGATCGACTACCTGGAGCTGCCGATCCAGACCCTCAAGGTGGGCGCCCTCGGCACCCACAAGGCCCTGGGCCTCGCCAAGGAGAAGCGGGCCAAGTTCCTGCTCGCCTCCACCTCCGAAGTCTACGGCGACCCGCTCGTGCACCCCCAGCGGGAGGACTACTGGGGCAACGTCAACCCGGTGGGCCCGCGCGGGGTCTACGACGAGGCCAAGCGCTTCGCGGAGGCCATGACCATGGCCTACCATCGCGTGCACGGCCTCGACGCCCGCATCGTGCGCATCTTCAACACCTACGGCCCCCGCATGCGGCTCACCGACGGCCGCGCGATCCCGACCTTCGTGCGGCAGGCCCTGCACCACGAGCCCCTCACCGTCTTCGGCGACGGCTCCCAGACTCGCTCGTTCACCTACGTCTCGGACCTGGTGGAGGGCATCTGGGCCCTCATGCAGGCCCCGGTGAACGAGCCGGTGAACATCGGCAACCCGAGGGAGATGACCCTGCTCCAGCTGGCCCGGCAGATCTCGGAGATGAGCGGCTCCAAGAGCGAGATCGTGTTCCGCGCGCTGCCCACCGACGATCCCAAGGTGCGCCAGCCCGACATCGGCAAGGCCCGGCGCCTGCTCGGCTGGGAGCCCAAGATCGAGGTGGAAGACGGTCTCCGCCGCACCATCGACTGGTGCCGGCGACTGGTGGCCCAATCGTGAAGATCCTCGTCACCGGCGGAGCCGGCTTCATCGGCTCGCACGTGGTGGACCGCTTCATCGAGGCGGGTCATGACGTGGCGGTGGTGGACAATCTCACCACCGGCGACGCGCGCTGGGTGAATCCGCGGGCCCGGCTGCACGTGGTGGACCTGCGCAGCGCCCGCCTCGCCGACGTGTTCGAGAAGGAGCGGCCGGAGGTGGTCTCACACCTGGCGGCCCAGGCCTCGGTGGGCCGCTCGGTCACCGACCCGATCTTCGACGCGAGCGTGAACGTGGTGGGCGGCCTCGGGCTGCTCGAGTGCTGCCGCCGCTTCGGGGTGCGCCGGATCATCTACTCCTCGAGCGGCGGCGCCGGCTACGGCGACACCGACGTGATCCCGACCCCGGAGAGCCATCCGACCCTGCCGATCTCGCCCTACGGCATCACCAAGGTCGCGATGGAGTACTACGTGAACGCCTGGAGCGGGATCTTCGGCATCAGCGGCATCTCGCTGCGCTACGCCAACATCTACGGGCCGCGCCAGAACCCGCAGGGTGAGGCGGGGGTCATCGCGATCTTCTGCCACCGGCTGCTGACCGGCCAGTCGCCGATCATCAACGGGGACGGCGACCAGACCCGCGACTACACCTACGTGGAGGACGTGGCCCTCGCCAACCTGCGCGCGCTCGAGCGGCCCGACGTCACCGGTCCGGTCAACGTGTGCACCGGTGTCGAGACCACCGTGAACCAGCTTTACACCGCGCTGGCGGACGCCTCCGGCTCCAAGGTGCCGGCCCAGCACGCGCCCGCGCGCCCCGGCGAGCAGCGGCGCAGTTGTCTCGACCCCGCCCACGCCGCGCGGGCGCTGGGCTGGAAGCCCTCCGTGTCCCTCGCGGAAGGCCTGAGCCGTACCTTCCGCTTCTTCCAGAAGGAGATCGGATCATGATCGACGAGGAGCTACGGGCGATCCTGGCCTGCCCGGCGTGCAAGGGCGAGCTGATCTTCGAGGAGACGCGCATCATCTGCCCGGCGTGCCGGAAGGCGTATCCCATCCGGGACGGGATTCCCGTGATGCTGATCGGCGAGGCGGAGCCCTGGGCCCCGACGAAATAACCGCGGTCATCTTGGCCGGCGGGCAAGGCACGCGCCTGCGCCCGCTGACCCTCGGCACGCCCAAGCCGATCGTCCCGCTCCTCAACGTTCCGTTCCTCGCCTACCAGCTCGCGCTCCTCCGCCGCCACGGCATCACCGACGTGGTGCTCTCGTGCTCGTACCTGGTCGACGAGGTGCGCCGCACCATGGGCGACGGCGCGGCCCACGGGGTGCGCCTCTCCTACGCGGTCGAGACCGACCCCCTCGGCACCGCGGGCGGCGTGCGCAACGCGATGGACCTGGTGCGCGGCCTCGTGGTGGTGCTGAACGGCGACATCCTGGCCGATCTCGACCTCGGCGCGATGCTGCGCTTCCACGCCGAGCGCGGCGCCAAGGCGACCCTCTACCTGACCCGGGTGCCGGATCCGACCCAGTACGGCCTCGTCGAGCTCGAGCCCGATGGGGCCGTCCGCGCGTTCGTGGAGAAACCCACCGCGGACCGGGTGACCACCGACACCGTCAACGCGGGGGTCTACGCGCTCGACCGCTCGGTGGTGACCGCCATCCCCACCGGCCGCGCGGTCTCCATCGAGCGCGAGACGTTCCCCGGCCTCCTGCGCGACCGGGTGCCGTTCTTCGGCTGGGTGGCGGAGAGCTACTGGCTCGACATCGGCAGCCCCGCCAAGTACCGGCAGGGCCAGCTCGACCTGCTGGCCGGCAAGGTCGCGACCGACGTGGCCCCGCCCGGCGACCGCCACGCGCGGCGCTTCGTCGCCGACGGGGTCCGCGTCGCCCCCGACGCGGAAGTGGCCGCCCCGTGCGTGATCGGGCCTGGCTCGCGGGTGGAGGCGGGCGCCCGGGTGGGCGCCAACGCGGTGCTCGGCGCGAACTGCGTCGTCGGGGCCGGGGCCCGGATCGACGGCGCCATCCTGTGGGACGACGTCACGGTCGGAGCCGGGGCGATCCTGCGCGACTGCATCGTGGCGTCCGGCGCCCGCATCGGCGCCGGAGCCGATCTGGGCCCCGACGCGGTGCTCGGGGCGGGCGCTTCCGTGCCCGACCGGGCCCGGCTCTAGCCGCCGCCGGGGACTCCCGCGCGCGTCGGGCGCCCGCCGGCCGCAGGGGGGCCGAACGGCGTGGTATTCTTAGCCGGATGGCCATCGACCTGATCCGCAATTTCTCCATCGTCGCCCACATCGACCACGGCAAGTCCACCCTGGCGGACCGCCTGTTGTCGCTCACCGGGACCATGGACGCCAAGAAGGCGGTGGACCAGGTCCTGGACTCGATGGATCTGGAGAAGGAGCGGGGCATCACCATCAAGGCCCACACCGTCCGGCTGCTGTACAAGGCCCGGGACGGGCAGGAGTACACCCTCAATCTCATCGACACCCCCGGCCACGTGGACTTCTCCTACGAGGTCTCGCGGTCCCTGGCCGCCTGCGAGGGAGCCCTGCTGATCGTCGACGCCGCGCAGGGGGTCGAGGCGCAGACCCTGGCCAACTTCTACCTGGCGCTGGACGGCGGGCTCGAGATCATCCCGGTCATCAACAAGATCGACCTGCCCGCCGCCGACCTGGAGGGCACCCGGAACCAGATCACCGAGATCCTCACCCTCGACGGCGACGAGGCCCTGGCCATCTCGGCCAAGCACGGCACCGGGGTCCCCGAGGTGCTGGAGGCGATCGTGGCCCGGATCCCGCCGCCCAAGGGCGATCCGGAGGCTCCCCTCAAGGCGCTCGTCTTCGACTCGTTCTACGACTCCTACCAGGGCGTGGTCGTCTACATCCGGCTCCTCGACGGGCGGGTGCACGCCGGCGCCAAGATCCTCCTGATGTCCAACGGCAAGAACTACGAGGTCCAGCAGGTCGGCGTCTTCTCGCCCGACATGCGGCCGGTCGAGGAGCTCTCGGCCGGACAGGTCGGCTACCTGACCGCCTCCATCAAGCGGGTGGCCGACGCCAAGATGGGCGAGACCATCACCGACGTCCTGCACCCGACCGCCGAGCCCTGCCCCGGCTACCGCGACGCCAAGTCGATGGTGTTCGCGGGCCTGTACCCGATCGAGGACACCGACTACGAAGGCCTGCGCGACGCGCTGGAGAAGCTGCGTCTGAACGACTCCGCGTTCAATTTCGAGCCGGAGACCTCCCTCGCCCTCGGCTACGGCTTCCGCTGCGGGTTCCTCGGCATGCTGCACCTCGAGATCGTGCAGGAGCGGCTCGAGCGGGAGTTCAATCTCTCACTCATCGTCACGGCTCCGAGCGTGCGCTTCAAGGTGATCACGCTGGCGGGCGAGACCCTGGAGGTGGAGAACCCATCCAAGCTGCCGCCCGTCGACCGCATCGAGCGCATCGAGGAACCCTACGTGCGTGGCTCGGTCTTCGTGCCCACCGAGTTCATGAGCGAGATCTACAAGCTCGCCCAGGAGAAGCGGGGCGAGCACCGGTCGCTCGAGTACGTGGGGAAGCGGGTCCACATCCAGTTCGACTTTCCCCTGAGCGAGATCGTGGTGGACTTCTACGACCGCCTCAAGTCCATCTCGAAGGGCTACGCGTCCTTCGACTACGAGTTCCTGGAGTTCCGGCCCTCGGACATGGTCAAGCTCGACATCCTCCTCAACGGCGACCCGGTGGACGCGCTCTCGATCATCGTCCACCGCGAGAAGGCCTACGAGAAGGGCAAGGCGCTCACCGAGAAGCTGCGCGCGGTCATCCCGCGCCAGCTCTACGAGGTCGCGATCCAGGCCGCCATCGGCAGCCGGGTCATCGCGCGCGAGACGGTCAAGGCCATGGGCAAGAACGTCACCGCCAAGTGCTACGGCGGCGACATCACGCGCAAGCGCAAGCTGCTCGAGAAGCAGAAGGAAGGCAAGAAACGCATGAAACAGGTCGGCCGAGTCGAGGTCCCGCAGGAGGCGTTCCTGTCGGTCCTGAAGAGCTGAGCGCGGGGCATGAACGATCTCCAGGTTCGTCCCGAGCGTGACACGGTGCCGGCGGCGCCCGCGGTCAAGGTCCGCCGGAAGTCCCTCTTCCGCGAGTATTCCGAAGCGATCATCATCGCGGTGCTGCTGGCCCTCTTCATCCGCCAGTTCGCGGTGCAGGCATTCACGATCCCGTCCGGCTCCATGATGGACACGCTGCTGATCGGCGACTACATCCTGGTGAACAAGTTCCTGTTCGGGGCCGAGATCCCCATGACCGACCTGCACCTGCCCGGGGTGCGCGATCCGCACCGCGGCGACATCATCGTCTTCAAGTACCCCAACGACGAGACGCGCGACTTCATCAAGCGCATCATCGCGGTGGGCGGCGACACCGTCCAGGTGCGCGACAACCGGGTGACCCTGAACGGCCATCTGATCGACGAGCCCTACGTGCGGCCGGGGTCGTTCTCGGGGCCGCCCTCGACCGCGTGCGGCTACGCCTACGCCTGCGAGCCGCTCAAGGTGCCCGACGGGTCCTACTTCGTCATGGGAGACAACCGCGACAACTCCCAGGACAGCCGCTACTGGGGCTTCGTGCGGCGGGACAAGATCCGCGGGAAGGCCTTCCTGATCTACTGGTCGTGGAACGGGGACGGGCACTGGCTACGCTGGCGCCGGCTGGGTCAGTACCTGCCCTAGCGTCGCTCCGGCCTCGGGCCTCCCGGCTCGGGGCCTACGTGCACCTGCCGTTCTGCGTCGAGCGCTGCGGGTACTGCTCGTTCAACACCGCGCCGTACACCGAGGCGGGCCAGGATCGCTTCCTCGCCGCCCTGCTCGCCGAGTGGGACCTGCTCCACGCCGCCCCGTGGGCGGCTGGGGTGAGCCTCGACACCGTCTTCCTGGGCGGCGGCACGCCGTCGCTCCTCACCGTCCCGCAGATAGCGGCTCTGCTCGGCCGGATCGGCGCGCGCTTCTCGCTCGAGCCGGGCGCCGAGGTGACCGTCGAGTGCAACCCGGACGACGTGACCCGGGAGCGCCTCGCCGGCTACCGCGAGGCCGGGGTCACCCGGGTGAGCCTCGGGGTGCAGAGCCTGGACGACGCGATCCTGCCGGTCCTCGACCGGCGCCACTCCGCGCGGCAGGCCCGCGCCGCCTTCGCGGCCGCGCGGGAGGCCGGGGTGGACAACGTGAGCGTCGACCTGATCTACGGCCTGCCCGGCCTCGACCTCGCGACGTGGACCGCCACCGTGCGCGAGGTGCTCGCGTGGGGGCCCGACCACCTCTCCGCCTACGGGCTCACCCTCGACGAGGGCAGCCTCTGGCACGCCCGCGGCGTGTCGAACCTGCCGCCCGAGGAGGCGGTGACCGCGCAGTACTGGGCGCTCGCGCGGGCCGCCGCGGAGGCCGGCTTCGAGCACTATGAAGTGTCGAACTACGCGCGCCCCGGCTTCCGCTCGCGCCACAACCAGCGCTACTGGCGCTGGGAGGAGTACCTGGGGCTGGGGCCGGGCGCGTGCGGCTTCCTCGACCACGTGCGCCACGCCAACGTGAAGCCGGTGGAGCGCTACACCACCCTGGTCGAGTCCGGGCAGCTCCCGTGGGCGAGCCACGAGGTGCTGACCGCGCGGCAGGCGCTCGCCGAGCGGCTCATCCTTGGCCTGCGCACGAGCGACGGGATCCCGTCCGCGCGGCTCGCGGAGCGCTGCGCGCTCGAGCGCGGTCGGCTGCCCGAGGTGCTCGACGCGTGGCGCGAGCGCGGGCTGCTGGCCGAGCCCGACGGACGCGCGCGCCTCACCGAGGCGGGCTTCCTCCTCTCGGACGCCCTGTTCACCGAGCTGCTCTAGCGGTAAGATCGGCGCCACCATGACCACCGCGACCTTCGACCAGCGGAACCGGCAGGTTCTGCTCGCGGTCATCGCCGAGTACGTCGAGACCGGCGAGCCGGTCGGCTCGCGCGCGGTCGCGCGCCGCCACATCCGCGGCCTCTCGCCCGCCACCATCCGCAACGCGATGGCGGACCTGGAGGAGCTGGGCTACCTGGTGCAGCCCCACACCTCGGCGGGTCGCGTGCCCACCGACGCGGCCTACCGCTTCTATGTCGATCACCTCCAGCGCGTGCCGTGGGGCTCGGGCAAGGCCCCCGCGGTGGCCACCCCCGCGGTCGCCCACGCCGACGCGGCGGAGCGGCTGATGGCGGAGACGCCGTCGCGGCTCTCCACCGACACCCACATGATGGGCGTGCTGCTAGCTCCCCCGCTCAAGCACACCGCGCTCGATCGCATCGAGCTGGTGTCGCTCGACGAGGAGCGGGCCCTCGCGGTGCTCGTGACCGAGACCGGCTGGGTGACCGCGCGCCCGCTCACCGCGTCGCCCCGCGGCGGCGTCGAGGAGCTGCGCGAGACCGGACGGGCGCTCACCCGGCGGTTCCGCGGCAAGACGTTCCAGGAGATCCTCGACGAGCTGACCGCGCCCGCCGATCCGCTCGACCCGCTGTGGACGCGGAGCCGCGCGGTGCTCGACGAGGTGGTGTCGCTCCTGCGCGACCGCACCCTCTACGTGAGCGGCGCCACCAACATGCTCGACCACCCGGACCTGTCGGACACCGCCACCCTGCGCTCGATGCTGCGGGCCTTCGAGGACAAGGTGCGCCTCGTCGACCTGCTTTCCCGCATGGCCGAGGAGCGGGGGATGCACGTGGTGATCGGCAGCGAGAACCCGGTGGAGGACATGCGGGGCTGCAGCCTGATCACCTCCACCTACACCTACCGCGACCAGGTCCTGGGAGTGCTGGGCGTGGTGGGGCCCCGGCGCATGCCCTACTCGGAGGTCATGGCGGTGGTCGACGAGACGGCCCGGATCGTCTCGAGCTCGCTCTCCCGGGTGCGGCAGCAGCTCTACCTCCCCTAGCCCCAGTTTCCGGGTCCTAGCCCCCGGTTTCCGGGCCGCCCGGCCCGTGCGACCGGCGATCCGCCCTCGAACCGTCTGCTATAATTACCTTCTGCCATGGCTGATTCCTTCTTCGACGGACCGATCGCGGACGACAGGGCGGAGGAGATCCAGCGCCTCCGGGAGGAGCTCCAGGCCAAGACCCGCGAGCTCGAGGCCCAGCAAGATCGCTATCTTCGAACCGTCGCCGAGTTCGACAACGTGCGCAAGCGCGCGGCGCGGGAGCGGGAGGAGTACACCCGCTACGCCAACGAGTCGGTGCTGCGCGACCTGCTGCCGGTGCTGGACAACCTCGACCGGGCGCTGGCCGCGGCCCGCACCGAGCCGGCCGCGGCGGTCACCACCGGGGTCGAGCTCATCCAGCGGGAGCTCCTGCGCGTGCTCGAGAAGTTCGGCCTGACCCCGATCAGCTCGGTGGGCCAGCCGTTCGATCCCGGACGCCACGAGGCGGTGGCGCGGGTGCAGCGGCCGGACCTGCCCGAGATGACGGTCGCCGACGAGACCGGCCGGGGCTACCTGCTGAACGGTCGGGTCCTCCGACCCGCGATGGTCACGGTGGCAATGGCCCCCGAAGACCGGGACCGCACGGCCGACTCGTAGCGTGGCGGCCAAGGACTACTACGGGGTCCTCGGGGTCCCGCGCGACGCCGACGACGCGGCCCTGAAGAAGGCCTACCGCACTCTGGCCCGCGCCTACCATCCCGACCGCAATCCGGGCGACAAGAAGTCCGAGGACCGCTTCAAGGAGATCAGCGAGGCCTACGGGATCCTCTCCGACCCGGAGAAGCGCGCGCAGTACGACCGCTTCGGCACCGTCGGCGGCGGAGGCGAGCCCGGGTTCGGCACCATCTTCGAGGATCTGTTCGAGGGCTTCTTCGGCGGCGGCGATCGGGGCCGCTCTCGCACCCGGGCCCGGCGGGGCGACGATCTGCGCTACGACCTCGAGATCTCCCTGGAGGAGGCGGCCCTGGGGATCGAGACGAAGCTCCAGGTGCCGCGCCTCGAGCCCTGCGAGCCGTGCCGCGGCTCGGGGGTCGAGGCGGGCAGCCAGCCCGAGACGTGCGGCACCTGCCGCGGCCAGGGCCAGGTGCGCTTCTCGCAGGGCTTCCTCACGGTGGCCCGCCCGTGCCCGAACTGCCACGGCGAGGGCCGGATCGTCCGGCATCCCTGCTCGGCCTGTCGGGGCCAGGGGCGCGTCTCGCGCGAGCGCCTGCTCAAGGTCACGATTCCGGCCGGGGTCGAGCACGGCAACCAGCTGCGGCTGAGCGGCGAGGGGGAGAGCGGCCAGCTCGGCGGCCCTCCCGGCGATCTCTACGTTGTGCTGCACCTGCGCCCCCACGAGATCTTCGTGCGCGACGGCGCCCACCTGGTCTGCGAGCTGCCGCTCACCTTCGCCCAGGTCGCGCTCGGCGACGAGATCGAGGTACCGGTGCTGGACGGCACCGCGCGGCTCAAGATCCCGGCGGGAACCCAGCCCGGTCAGCGGCTCCTGCTCAAGGGCAAGGGCATGCCGCACCTCCGCGGGCGCGGGCGGGGCGACGCGGTCTACGAGGTCATCGTCGAGGTGCCGACCCACCTGACCGCGCGCCAGCGCGAGCTGCTGGAGGAGTTCCGCGGCGCCCACGAGGGCGACTCGAGCCCGCGCGTCTCCAAGTTCCTCGAGCGGATGAAGCAGCTGTTCGGCAGTTGATGGCGTTCTGGCAGCTCACCGTTCCCACCTCGACCGAGACCTCCGACGGCCTGACGAATTTCCTGTGGGAGCAGGGTGCCCTCGGCGTGGTCGAGGAGGAAGCGCCCGGTGTGCCCCCGCGGCTCCGCGCCTTCTTCGCCGAGTCGAAGTCGTCCACCGGCCTGCTCGCCGCGGTGGCCGACTACCGGGCCTCGCTCCGCGCCCTCGGCTTTCGGCTGGCCGGTGACGCGGAGGTCGCGCCGCTCCTCGACGAGGCGTGGGCCAGCGCCTGGCAGCAGTCGTTCCCTGCGCGCCTGGTGGGCCGTCGGCTGCGGGTGCTGCCGCCGTGGCTCGACGGCGACGGGGCCGCGCCCGCGCCCGGCGC
>DASZJM010000264.1:0-2016 GCA_035948165.1 Candidatus Methylomirabilota bacterium | reverse complement strand
TCTCGGGGCGGCGCTGCCGGTCGGTCGGGTCGGCCGGCCGGAGGAGGTAGCCGAGGGCGTCCTGTTCCTGATGTGCAACGGCTTCGTGACCGGAGCGGTCTTGTCGATCGACGGCGGAGGGAGCCTTGTCTGACGGACGCGGAGCTCAGTCATGATCTGCGGGTGGGTCGTGCTTTACAAACTGTCGGCCTATCGCCGTGACGGGAGGGGGTTTGGCGCCACATTCCTGAATAGGAATCTCCGCGCGTACCGACGCGATTTCTACACGGATGAAGGACAGGACCTGCTACGGTGGGCTTGGTTTCTCGCGATCATTACGATCCCGTGGTGCCTGGGCGTTGGCCTGTTGCTCGGCTGAGGAAGCAGTACGCGGCGATCGCGCTTCCTGACAACCGCCTGAAGCTGACGGCGCGTTGAGATTGTGGAATGAGACGTCTCCGCTAGTACGTCCAGCGAGCAGCAGTTTCTGCTCGCCTTCGTACGCTATAGTTACGACGGCAGCTGCTGGCGACGTTACGAACGCACCGAACCAGATTTCTGGGAGGTCGGCGACACGCCGTTCCCGGACAGGCGGCGCCTCCCATGAGGAGGCCAGACAGTTGGGCAGACCAGAGGAGCAAATTCTGGCGGGAGCTCGCGTTGCTCGCTGCGGCCGCTGAGCGTGCCCGCTTGACATGATGAAGAAGCTGGCTCGGCTGATTGCGGCGATCTTTCTGATTGTGGCCGTGCCGCACGCCGTCGACTCGCAGGAACCGGCCAGAGTCTGGCGCCTGGGATTCCTCGGAGCGGGTTCGCATACCTCCGGCGACCCCCGCGTCCAAGCGCTCCGCCAGGGCCTGCGAGAGCTTGGGTACGTCGAAGGACGGAACCTTGCGGTCGAGTTCCGGTGGGCCGGCGGGGATCCAAAGCGCCTTCCTGGCCTCGCGGCGGAACTGGTACAGCTAAAGGTCGACGCCATAGTGGCCCAAGGGACGCAGGCGACGGACGCGGCCCGTCGTGCGTCCAAGACCGTGCCCGTCGTCTTCGCCGTGGCGGGCGACCCGGTGGGCACCGGCCTTGTGAGCAGTCTCGCGCGACCCGGAGGCAACGTTACGGGTCTCACCGATGTAGCGCCCGAAATCGCCGGAAAGCGTCTCGAGCTGCTGCGCGAAGCAGTGCCCGGCATCACTCGGATTGCCGTCCTCTGGAATCCGGCAAACCCCTCGGCGGCTCCTCAAATGAAGGAGACCGGCGCGGTGGCTCACTCATTCGGCCTCCGCGTTGGATCTTTTGAATCGAGAGACGTCAGCCAGCTCGAGGGCGCCTTTGCCGCAGCGGTTCGGGACCAAGCGCGGGCCGTCATCGTGCTCTCCGACGGCGCTCTCTATGGACAACGGGTCCACATCGCGCGGCTCGCGGCAAGACACCGACTGCCCTGCGTCGCCTGGACCCCAGAGTTCGCTGACAGCGGCTGCCTCTTCGCCTACGGTGCGAATGTCGTGGAGATGCATCGGCGCGCTGCGACTGTCGTCGACCGGATCTGGAAGGGCACAAATCCCGCCGACTTGCCCGTCGAGCAGCCTACGAAGTTCGAGCTTGTCGTGAACCTCACGACGGCTAGAGCGCTCGGCCTTATCATCCCACCAAGCATGCGGGCCCGCGCCGATAGAGTCATCGAATGACCTTGTCCACCATCGCTCGTGGCTTGCCATGGAGGTAGTATGGACGAGGACCTCGAGGGGTTGACACGCGAGCAGCTGGTTGGTGAGGCGAGGCGGTTGCGCGCAGGGATCCGCGAGCATCGAGACAGTACCGGACACGCGCTCTGCTGGCATCACCCGAGGCTCTGGGCCCTCCTGCCGGAGAAGACGGACCCGCTACCGACGGTACCCACGTGGCCGGAGTTTCTGCGAGGCTGCCTGATGTACCGACAGTCTCTGGATGAGCAACTGCCTCATGCGCCTCGTTCCGAGGCGCCGTATCAGGCGTGACGCCGGAGCGCCGGATCGACCGATAGAGGGAGACACCGGGCATGCA
>DASZJM010000263.1:0-1702 GCA_035948165.1 Candidatus Methylomirabilota bacterium | reverse complement strand
ACCAGGTTCTTGCCCCAGAAGCGCCGGCGCGCCAGGGCGTAGGCGATGGGGATGCCGACGAGCGCGTTGAGCGCCGTGGCCGCCACCGCCACCTGGAGCGACAGCCGGAGGGCGGAGATGCTGTCCGGGCTCACGATGGGTGTCCTGGGTGCCCGGGTAGTATGCCACGCTCCGCCCGCACGCCCGTCACCGCCTCATCGGCCTGCCCGCGGCGAGAGCCGGCCGCTCGCCGCCGAGCATTCTCAATCCCGGCTCAGTCCCGGCCCACCATGACGTCGGAGGCCTTGATCACCGCGTAGGCCGAGTCGCCCACCTTGAGCTTGAGCTCCTCCACCGCCTCGTTGGTGATCGACGCGGTGATCACGGTGCCGCCCCCGACGTCGATCCGCACGTGGGCGGTCGTGGTCCCCAGCTTGACGTCCACCACCTTACCCTTGATGACGTTGCGCGCGCTCAGTCGCATGCTCGGCTCCCTTGGTTGGCCCGCCGTTTCATTGTGTCCAGCCCGCCGCCGGGACCGCGAGTCGCGCGCCCGGGGCGAGGCCGATCGTTTCGAGATGGCCGGAGATCCGGCCGTCCGCGGTGCGCACGTGCACGTGCACGTTCGACTCCCGCGGGGTGAAGACACCGCGATGGCGCCGCGAGTGGAACCCGATCAGCTCGACCGCCGTCGCCGAGAGCGTGCGCCGTACCTTCGCCCGCTCGTGTCGCTCCGGATCGTGGGGCAGGCTGTCCCGCTTGTCGAGCACGTGGAGCGTGACCAGGACGGCGGTGCCCTCGACGCGGAACGGGAACGGGCGGTCCGGATCGAGGCCGGTCCGTCGCGCGAGCGCCACCGCCTCGCGCTCGATCGCGTCGAGATCGGCGAGCGGGTCCCGCGGCGTGTGCTCCGACCACCGGGGCACCTGCGCCCAGACCAGGAAACAGGCGCGCGCGCTCCAGGTGGAGGCGGTGGCCACCGCGTCGCCCTCGATCCGGGCGATGGAGGGGTCGCTCCCGAAGATCGAGACCTCCCCGCGCACCCCTTCGAGAGGGCCGAGCGCGTAGAGGTGGGGCAGCGCGGCGAGCGGCTCGAGCGCGACGTGCCCCCGCAGGTCACCGCCGAGCACGTCGCGCTGGGCTCCCGCCCATTGGACCCCAACGGTCGGGCCGGGCGGCGCGGCGGCGCTCAGGGCACGCGCCTGGGCGCGCTCAGCGCGCGCCGGCCGGCGGCGGCTGGAACCCGAAGCGGCTCAGCACGGCGCGACCGTCGGCGCTGCTCAGCAGGTCGAGAAAAGCTTGCGCGAGGGTGGCCTGCTTGGAGGCCGCCACCACCGCGCCCGGGTAGATGACCGGACGGTAGCTGTCGTCGGGCGGCCGGAAGGCTTCCTTCACGCCCTGGGTCCGCGACGCCGCGTCGGTGGTGTAGACGAAGCCCGCGTCCACCTCCCCGCGGGCCACGTAGTCGAGCGCCTGGCGCACGTTCTCCGAGAAAACCAGCTTGGGCTGGAGGCGATCCCACAGGCCGAGGGCGCGCAGGCTCTCCTCCGCGTACTGTCCGGCGGGAACCGTCTTGGGGCTGCCGATGACGATGCGCTTCACCCGCGCCTCGAGCAGGTCGGCGGGCTTGGCGATGTCGACGCTCGAGTCGGCCGGCTTGATCACCACGAGCACGTTGCGGGCGAAGGCCCGCCGGCTGGAGGCGACGATCAGCTTCTGCTTC
>DASZJM010000262.1:0-4331 GCA_035948165.1 Candidatus Methylomirabilota bacterium | reverse complement strand
GTGCGCTGGGTCACCGCCCGCGCGGCCGGGCTCTCTGGCTGGTAGAGACTGCGCTTGGCGATCTCGAGGTACCAGTCGCAGTACTCGTGCCAGAGGAACTGGTAGACCGCGGAGGCCGCGTCGTTGAACCGGTAGCTGTCGATCGCCTTGCGGACCTGGGCGGTGGCCTCGGTGAGGCGGCTCTTGATCCAGCGGTCGGCCACCGACGGGGTCCCGCGCCGGGCCAGCGCGGGATCGTAGCCCTCGAGATTGGTCAGCACCAGGCGGGCCGCGTTCCAGATCTTGTTGGCGAAGTTCCGGTAGCCCTCGATGCGCTCCTCGGCCAGGCGGATGTCGCGCCCCTGCGCGGCCAGCGCGGCCAGCGTGAAGCGGAACGCGTCGGTGCCGTACTTGTCCATCACGTGCAGGGGGTCGACCACGTTCCCCTTGGACTTGGACATCTTCTGCCCTTCCGCGTCGCGGATCAGGGCGTGGATGTAGACGTGGCGAAACGGCACGTCGCCCATGAACTTGATGCCGAGCATCGCCATCCGGGCCACCCAGAAGAACAGGATGTCGAAGCCGGTCGAGAGCACCGAGGTGGGATAGAAGACCTTGAGCTCCGGCGTCTCCTGGGGCCAGCCGAGGGTCGAGAAGGGCCAGAGGCCCGAGGAGAACCACGTGTCCAGGACGTCGGTGTCCTGACGCAGCCCTCCCCCGCACTGCGGACACGCGGCGAGATCGGTGCGGGAGACGTGCATGCTCCCGTCCTTGTCGCAGTACCAGACCGGAATGCGGTGCCCCCACCACAGCTGGCGCGAGATCGCCCAGTCCCGGATGTTCTCCATCCAGTGGAAGTAGGTCTTGTTCCACGCGCGGGGCACGATCTTGATCTTGCCGGAGCGCACCGCCTTGATCGCGGGCTCCGCGAGCGGCTTGGTCCGCACGTACCACTGCTTGGACACGAGCGGCTCCACCACCGTCCGGCAGCGGTAGCAGACGCCCACCGAGTGGCGGTAGGGCTCGATCCGGTCGATGAGCCCGAGCTCCTTCATGTCCTCCACGATGCGCTTGCGGGTCTCGAAGCGGTCGAGCCCCGCGTACTTGCCGGCCAGCTCGGTCATCTTGCCGTCGAAGCCGATCACGCTGCGCACCGGCAGGTTGTGCCGCTTGCCGATCTCGAAGTCGGTCGGGTCGTGGCCGGGGGTGACCTTGATGACCCCGGTCCCGAACTTCGGATCGACCGCATCGTCGGCGACGACCTTGAGGGTGATGGTCCCCTCCACCGAGGGCACCTCGAGCGTCTTGCCCACGTACTTCTTGTAGCGCTTGTCCTTCGGATGGACCGCCACCGCGGTGTCGCCCAGCTTGGTCTCCGGCCGCACGGTGCCGAGGGTGAGCGGGCCGTACTTGATGTAGACGAACTCCGCGTCCTGCTCCTCGCGCTCGACCTCCAGATCCGACAGCACGGTCTGGCAGCGCGGGCACCAGTTGACGATGTAGTCGCCCTGGTAGATGAGCCCCTCTTCCCACAGCCGCACGAAGACCTCGCGCACCGCCGCCGAGAGGCCCGCGTCCATCGTGAAGCGCTCGCGGGCCCAGTCGCAGGAGGCGCCGAGCCGCTTGAGCTGGCGGATGATGGTGCCGCCCGACTCCTCCTTCCACTGCCAGACGCGCGCGATGAAGGCCTCCCGCCCGAGGTCCTCCTTGGTCTTGCCCTCCTTCTCGAGCTGCCGCTCGACCACGTACTGGGTGGCGATGCCCGCGTGGTCGGTGCCCGGCATCCAGAGCGCGTTGTAGCCGTCCATCCGCTTGTAGCGGATCAGGATGTCCTGGAGCGTGTTGTTGAGCGCGTGGCCGAGGTGGAGCGAGCCGGTCACGTTGGGGGGCGGGATGACGATGCAGTAGGGCTTCTTCGGCGAGGCCGCGTCGGCGTGGAAGTAGCCGCGCTCCTCCCAGACGGCGTACCAGTGCGGCTCGACGCGCGTCGGATCGTAGCGGTCGGCGATTTCGCTCATGTTAACGCGTCATTGTAGCACGGGCTTCGCGGACATCAGCCGCCAGCCCGCCGGTCCGCGCGTCCACGCGAGCGTCCACGGCACGCGGCGGCCGTCACGCAGCTCGGTGGCCGCCATCGTCACCTCCGCGCGCGGGCCCGCGGGCGGCTGCTCGCAGACCGGCTCGGCCACGAGCCCGCGCGGCAGGCGCCGCCGCACCGCGGGCGCGGGCACGACGCGCGCGAGCGCGGCCGCGTCGTCGGCCGCGAGGCCATGGAAGAGCCCCTCCGCGGCCGCGCCGAGCTCGCGGTGCCAGCCGTTCAGCACCTGGCGCCGGGCGAGCGCGA
Organism: Candidatus Methylomirabilota bacterium; assembly: GCA_035948165.1. Classification (GTDB taxonomy): domain Bacteria; phylum Methylomirabilota; class Methylomirabilia; order Rokubacteriales; family CSP1-6; genus CAMLFJ01. The sequence continues at coordinate 2,008 of DASZJM010000262.1, read as the reverse complement.
GGGTGCCCGCGGCGGTCAGGCGATAGTGCTCCTCCTGCTCGGTCTGGCCGATGCAGCCGGGCTTCCATCCCGGATAGCGCGGCTGGTAGCGGAAGACCAGCTCGCCGGGCTGGGTGCGCCAGTCGGAGACCCAGAGCCCGTCGGGCCACTGGCCCGAGGTCGTCCAGGCCGGCTGCACCCGATCGCGCTCCCGGCTCTCCCACAGCTCGGCGCGCAGCGCGCGCACCCCCTGCGCGGCGGGCGGCCCGCTCCAGAGGGCGAGCACGCGGGCGACGCGGTCCGAGCCCGCCGGCCACACCTGCGCGTCGAGCAGTCCGTCGTGGGTCGACGCGACCGCGAGCGTGGCCGACGGCCCGGTCCCCGCGTAGAGACGCAGCGAGCCCGAGCCCTCCACCCCGGTGAGGCTGTAGAGGCCGACGGTGAGCGGACCGCGGGAGCCGGCGGCGGGAATGCGGAGGACCCGCAGGGTGGCGCCGCCCCACGCCTCCATCAGCGCGTCGAGCCGGTCGCGGATGAACACCAGCGAGGAGAACGGCTCGTCGCCGCGCAGGCTGTCGAGCACCTCGCCGTCCACCAGCTCGTAGAGCCGGCCCACCACCCGTTCGCGCTCCGCCGCGTCGGCGGCCACCGCCAGCTCCTCGCGCGCCAGCGCGCGGAAGCGCTCGAGCCGGTCCTCGCCGCGGGCCGGCGCGGCGGTGAGCACGGCGAGGCCGACGAGCGGGACCACCGCGAGCCGCCGGGCGAAGCGTGGCGGGCGCATGACGCTAGCGTACAATGGTGGCGCATGACCCGCATCCTCGATCGCTACATCGTCAAGGAGCTGGGCCCCCCGTTCGCGATCGGGGTCGGCGTCTTCACGTTCTTCCTGGTCATCGACCGGATCTACCAGCTCACCGATCTGGTCATCACCAAGAACGTGCCGTTCGTCCTCGTGATGCCGCTCCTGATCTACATGCTGCCCGCCTTCCTCGCCCTCACCCTGCCGATGGCCACCCTGGTCGCGGTGCTGCTGGTGACCGGGCGCCTCGCGGGCGACCTCGAGGTGGCCGCGCTCAAGGCCTCGGGGGTGAGCCCGCTCCGCCTCCTCCTGACCGTGCTCGACATCACCCGCGACAGGAGCGGCTCGACGCCCGCACCGCCCAGTGGTCGCCGGAGGGCTGGCAGGTCACCGACGGGGTGTTCCGGCGGGTCGGCCCGCAGGACCGGGTGACCTCGGAGATGTTCGACTCGCGGATGCTGGCGATGCCTGAGCACATCGACGACTTCATCCAGCTGCAGAACGCGCCGGACACCATGAGCTTCCTGGAGCTGCGCGACGGCGGCCACCACGTGACCCGCTACCTGGTGCAGCTCTACTCCAAGCTCTCCTTCCCGCTCGTGCACGTGATCATGGCCCTGGTGGCGATTCCCTTCGCGCTGGTGTCACCCCGCGGCGGAGGCCGCGCGATGGGCATCGGGGTGGCGATCGTGATCGCGATCGGCTACTGGGTCGTGCACTCGATCGCCCTGGCCTTCGCCCAGGCCGACCTGCTGCCCGCCGCCCTCGCGGCCTGGACCGCCAACATCGTCTTCGCGGGCATCGGCACCGCCCTCTTCCTGAGCGCGCGCACCTAAAGGGGTCAGGTCTTACATTCCGACATTTTCGTGGCGCGCGAGCTGACGGTTGTCGCGAAAAAATGTCGGAATGTAAGACCTGACCCCGGCTAGTGGCCCTCACGGAGGCGCCGGAGGGCCTCCTCGACGCGCTTCTGCTCCGGCCCGTAGGCGGCCCAGTCTCCCTTGCGGATCGCCTCCTGGCCGCGCTGCCACGCTTCCCAGGCCTGCTGCGCGGCCGCGGTGATCGCGGTGCTGACCGGCGGCGGAGCCACGCCCCGCTCCGGCGCCCGCCCCGCCGGCTCCTCGCCGCGCACCCGGGCCCCGAAGATCCGTCCGAGCGACGCCTCGAGGGTCGGCTCCATCGCGATCTGGTTGCCGTAGGCCACCACCACCCGTCGCAGCTCGGGCAGCG
>DASZJM010000261.1:0-1865 GCA_035948165.1 Candidatus Methylomirabilota bacterium | reverse complement strand
ACCCGCGCGCCGCTCCGGAGCAGGAAGTCGGCGAGGTCGGCCACGTAGCGCCGCGAGAGGGGCTGGCGCTGGCCCAGGGCCAGGAAGGCGTCGTCGTCGATCAGGACCAGCACGATCTCGGGGGCGGGGACGCGGTCGCGCAGGAAGAGGAACGCGTCCACCGCGCGGGTCTCCCAGCCCGCGAGCACGCCGGTGCGCGACAGGCCGGTGACCGCGACCGAGACGAGCAGGCCGACCACCATCGCGCGCAGCACCCGCGCGCCGGGGCCGGATCCGCGCAGGGTCAGGGTCAGCGAAGCCTCGTCATCGGATGGTCCCGGCTGCCGATGATAGACCAGCGGCGCGACCGGCGGCAAGCGCGCCCGCCGCAGTTTGACGGCTCCCGGCGCCGCGTCCGCGATAATGGGACATGCCCGGCGCGGCGCGCGACGCGCACCTGCTGATCGACGGCGCCATCGTGTGCGCCTACTTCGCGATGATCACCGCGATCGGCCTCTACCTCGGCCGGCGCGACCGGAGCCTCAGCGACTTCGCGCTCGCGGGCCGGCGCGTGCCGTGGTGGGCGGTGATGGCCTCGATCATCGCGGCGGAGACGAGCGCGGCCACTTTCCTGGGTGTGCCCGGCGAGGGCTACACGACCCGCAGCTTCGCCTACGTGCAGATCATCGTGGGGCTCATCCTCGGCCGCGTGGTGGTCGGTCACGTGTTTCTCAAGCCCTACTACACGTTCAAGGTCTACACCGTCTACGATTACCTCGGCGTGCGCTTCGGCCCGCAGACCAAGGGCTACGTCTCCGCCCTCTTCCTCTTCATGCGCACGCTCGCCTCCGGCACGCGGCTCTTCATCCCGTCGCTGCTCATGGTGCTGGCCTACCGCCTCTTCGTCTCGGGCGCGCAGCCCCAGTTCGGGCAGGAGGCGGTCTCCTCCGTCGGGCCCTACCTGGTGGCGATCGTGGCCCTCACGGTGGTGACCTGCCTCTACACCGCGGTGGGCGGGATCAAGGCGGTGATCTGGACCGACGTGATCCAGGCGTGCCTGATGTTCGGGGGCGCGCTGGTTGCCATCGGCACGCTGCTCGCCCACGTGGGCGGGCTCGGCGAGGTGCTGCGGGCGGTGCCCCAGCTGGCCACCCACGAGGGCTACTTCCTGCACGGCTTCGAGGCGGACCGGGTCGCCGAGTGGCGCGAGGCCCACCGGCTCACCGCGATGGGCCTCTGGGACTACGTCAAGCTCGTGCTGGCCAGCGACTACACCCTCTTCTCCGCCATCGTGGGCGCCACCCTGGGCAACATGGCCGCGTTCGGCACCGACCAGGACATGGTGCAGCGCATGCTGACCGCGGAGACTCACCAGAAGGCGCGCCGCAGCCTGATCACCGCCGCCTTCATGGATCTGCCGGTGGCGGGGGCCTTCGTGTTCATCGGCATCCTGCTCTACGTCTACTACCGACAGGATCCGACCTTCCGGCCCCGCGCCACCGCCGACGTCTTCGTCTCCTACATCCTGAACGTCATGCCGGTCGGCGTGCGGGGCTTCGTGGTGGCCGGCGTCTTCGCCACCGCGATGGGCTCGTTCTCGGCCGCCCTGAACGCGCTCGCCACCAGCGCCACCAACGACTGGTACATCCGCTGGGTGCCCGGCCGCGGCGAGTCGCACTACGTGCGGGCGGCCCGCTGGTTCACCGTGCTGTTCGCGGGGTTCATGGTCGTGATCGCGGGCCTGTTCGCCTACGCCAAGGTGACGAGCCCGGACGTGCGGATCATCCCGGTGGTGCTCGGCATCGCCGGCTTCATCCTGGGCCCCATGCTGGGCGTCTTCCTCATCGGGATGTTCACCACCGGGCGCGGCTCGGACCGGGGCAACG
>DASZJM010000260.1:0-1956 GCA_035948165.1 Candidatus Methylomirabilota bacterium | reverse complement strand
CGCCATCGAGCCGTTCATGGCGGTGACCAAGGAGCTCGAGCTGCGCTTCTCCTTCGGCTACACGCCGGCCGAGTTCGCCGCCACGCTGGCGCGCCTGGCCGCCGGCGTACCCGGAGCCGAACTGCTCGTCACCTCGTCGGTTGACCTGGCCGGCGCGCCCGGCGCGTTCGAGACCCTCCGCAACCCGGGCGACCACGGCAAGATCCTTGTGAAGCCCTGACCCGATCGCAGCCGACCCCACCGAGCGCGAAGCAACCCATCCATCACAGACACGGAGAACCATGACCACGATTGCCGCCGACGGCCGACTGAAATTCGGGATCTTCCTGGCCCCGTTCCACCCGGTAGGCCAGAACCCGACGCTGGCGCTCGAGCGCGACCTCCAGTTGATCGAGCATCTCGACGAGCTCGGCCTCGACGAGGCGTGGTTCGGGGAGCACCACTCAGCCGGCTACGAGATCATCGCCTCGCCCGAGGTCTTCATCGCCGCCGCGGCCGAGCGCACCCGCAACATCCGCCTGGGCACCGGCGTGTCGTCGCTGCCGTACCACCACCCGTTCATGCTGGCGGACCGCATGGTGCTGCTCGATCACCTCACCCGCGGCCGGGTGATGCTCGGCGTCGGCCCCGGCGCGTTGCCCTCGGACGCGTTCATGATGGGCATCGACCCGGCCAAGCAGCGCGACATGATGGAGGAGAGCCTCGAAGCGATCCTCCAGCTGCTCGCCGGCGAAACCGTCTCGATGGAGACGGACTGGTTCAAGCTGGTGAAGGCGCGTCTGCAACTGCTGCCGTACCAACGCCCCTTCCCCGAGATCGGCGTGGCCGCGCAGGTCTCGCCCTCCGGCCCGCGTCTAGCCGGGCGGTTCGGATGCAGCCTCCTCTCCCTCGGGGCCACGACCGAAGGCGGTTTCGACGTGCTCGGCTCGCACTGGCAGGTGATGGAGGAGCGCTCCGAGGAGTTCGGCACCACGGTCGACCGCAACAAGTGGCGCCTCGTCGGGCCGATGCACATCGCGGACACCAAGGAGCAAGCGATCGCCGACGTCGCGTTCGGACTCGAGGAGTGGGTGGACTACTTCCAGCGGGTCGCCGCCCTGCCGATCGCGCCGAACACCGAGAACTTCAGCTCGCTCGTCGACGCACTCAACGCCTCGGGGATAGCCGTGATCGGCACGCCGGACGACGCCATCGCGCAGATCGAGCGCCTCCAGGTGCAGTCCGGCGGCTTCGGCACCTACCTCTGCATGGGCCACGAGTGGGCCGACACGGCAGCCACGCGCCACTCCTACGAGCTGCTCGCCCGCTACGTGGCGCCGCACTTCCAGGACTCGGCGCGCACGACCACGGCGAGTCGCGACTGGGCGGCCGAGAACCGCCCCGAATTCATCGGAGCAGCGGGCAGCGCCATCATGTCCGCCATCCAGAAACACCATGACGAGAAAGCGGAGAAGGCGGCCGCCAAGGAGGGTGCAAAGGTGACGCCCGGTGGCTGAAGTCACGCACGAACAGGTCGCGACGAACGGCGTGGAGCTCCACGTGGCGCTGGCCGGACCGAGCGACGGACCGCCCGTGGTCTTGTGCCACGGCTTTCCCGAGTTGTGGTACTCGTGGCGCCACCAGCTCGTCGCACTGGGCGACGCCGGGTACCGGGCCTTCGCCCCCGACCTGCGCGGCTACGGCGGCAGTTCGGCCCCAAAGGAGGTGGCCGACTACGGCTCGGACAAGCTGACCGGCGACCTCTGCGGCCTGCTCGACCACTACGGCTACGACAAGGCCGCGTTCAGCGGGCACGACTGGGGCGCCATGGTCACCTGGGAGATGGGGCGCCTCCACCCCGAGCGGGTCTCGTCCATCTACGCCATGAGCGTCCCGTACTCGAGCGCGCCCGGGCCACCGACCGAGATCTTCCGCCACATCTTCGGCGACAAGTTCTTCTACATGCTCTATTTCCAA
>DASZJM010000259.1:0-2430 GCA_035948165.1 Candidatus Methylomirabilota bacterium | reverse complement strand
CGGCGACGAGACGGACGTCGGTCTGACCGCGAGGCACCCCATGCGGCGTCGTCAGCCGCGTCATCGCCAGCTTCGTCATTGGAGCGGGCTGGTCGCCATGGCCGGCGCGCAGGTGCACCTCGGTGCTACTTACCGAGACCTGACGCCGCATCAGGGCCACCCGAGCGTGCTCAGGGCGAAGCCCGGCTCCGCCCGTTGCTGGCTGGCCAGGACCGCGTGGCGGAGCACCGCAGGCATGCCCGCATCAGGTTCTCAACCCCGAAGGGCTTGCGCACATATCGTTCGCGCTCAAGTCTAGCGCCTTGATCTTGCTACCCTCCCGGTCCCGGGCTGGTCCCGGGCCGAGAGCACGATGAAGGGTACCGTAGTCCATTCCCGGATGCGGCGAACGATCTCGAGGCCGTCGAGGTCCGGGAGCCCCAGGTCCAGGATGATGACCTCGGCTGGCGCGGGCGCCTGCCGCCTGCTGGCCCCGGCTCACGCGTTCGAGCTACGATAGCGTCGGCGATGGAGCCCCCCCGTCTCTACCCTTCCATGAAGCGGACGATAGCCTGCATTGCGAGTTGCGTCCTTCTTCTTATGGTCTCCGTGTCAGTGTGGGCCGCGTCGGGCGGCATCATCTCGGTCGACAACTGGACCGAATACCCAGTCGGAGCTCTGCTCCTCTCAGTCCCGGGCAAATGGAAGGTCTATTCTTCCATGAAGGTATTCAAGTATCCTCCGACTGTCCTCCTCGACGATGCTCGGCGGGCTGTTCGGCTGAAGACCGACCACGAAACCATGGCGATTGGACGGTCGTTTCACCTCGACGTCGCGACGACCAGAACACTCATGTGGGAGTGGAAGCCGTTGGTGCTGCCCGTGGGCGGCGATGTCCGGGAACATGCCGCCAAGCGGAACGATCAGGCCGCACGCGTCGTGTTGTGGTTCGATGCCTCCCTCTTCACTGAGCGGCGCGCCATTGGATACATCTGGGACTCGAGCGCCCCGGTCGGGACGATCATCCGGCAGAGCAGCGGGGCGGCCGAGCGCGCGCTCGTCGTGGTTCGGTCGGGGCCGAGTGGCCTGGGCGCATGGCACCGCGAAACGCGGGATGTGTACCAAGACTACCGAGACATATTCGGCGACGAACCCGCGCAGCTCGTGGCGGTAACGCTGGAAAGCCACTCGGATGATGTCGCGAGTGAGAGCGCTGTTTTGTTCGGTCGAGTTCGATTCCAGGCCCGATAGGCTCCAGGCAGAACGCACGAATGCCATTCAGGGGTCGGGGCGGTCTTACGAAGGAGCAGGTTCGACGCATCGTTCTGGCGAAGCTGAGGATCGTGTACCGCGACTGGCGCTTGACGAACCGTCCCTTCGGGCGCCGAGACCCGAATGCGGGGCGACGGCGCGAAGACGCGCAAGCATTTGAAACTGCGCTCGTGGCCGCCCTGTTGGGTGGTCTGTCGGAAGCCATCGAGAAAAACAACCAAGCTCTCTTCACGGCGTTGGGACGCAAGGACCGGCGAATGCGGAGGAAGGGTCAGGCCCAGCGGCGCAAGCGGTAGGAACAGATCTTGGCACTGGAGGGTGGGCAGCGGACGGGCTGAGCGGGTGATACGATTTGCGGCTGAGCGGAGTTGGCCCCCCAGCACTAGGGAGGTGCCCCATGCCTAATAAGTGCGACTACTGCCCCACCCCGATTGACGGGAAGAAGGACACCTGGATAGAACGGCACACGCCAGGGAAGCCGGTCGAGAGCGCACACGAGGACTGTTACTCGAAGCACCGCTTTCTGGTGAAGTCACCCGGCAAGGTCCCAGCGTTCTCAGAGCACGTATCCACCCCCTGATAGAACACGCGGGGGCAAGCCTTCTGCGCCTCCTGCAGATACACGTCTCGGGCCTTCATGGCGGGCACCCACCAGTTCGCGACCGTGGCAAAGTCAAGCGGTGTCATCGTGACCGAAGGCCGTCCTTCTCGGAACTAGCGAGCGTGCGTCTGTCTCACCCGCGCTGTGATGGAGTCTGCTTCAACGCTAGCGGGCGCCCGCCGCGGAGAGTAGACTGCCGGTCAGACGTGCCCCTGTGGAGGGATCGCGCATGACCTGGCGCTCCCGGTTGCTCCGCCTTCTCTCGATCGCGTTCCCGCTCCTCCTCGCGCCCGACGCTACCTGGGCCCGGGGCAGGGGCCACGCGCACGGCCATCACCACGACCACCATCACCCCTCTCACCATCACGTCTTTGGGTTCGGCCATCCGTGCGGCTACGCCCCGTGCGGATGCGGCTGGTCAGTGGGATGCAGGCACGCACTCGCCCCCGGCTCGCCGCAGTCCTCCGCCAAGAAGACACCGGCCGCGCGCGGGCCGCCCGCGGAGAGGCCGCCGACCGTGGAGAGCAGATAAGAGGAGAGATCGATGCCCCAGTTCATTGAGGTGGCCGCGACCGACG
>DASZJM010000258.1:0-6509 GCA_035948165.1 Candidatus Methylomirabilota bacterium | reverse complement strand
CGCACCTTGTCGTCGGCCAGGGCCTGCTCGCGGACCTCCGCCTCCTGCGCGCCCACCAGCGCGGTGAGGCGGCTCCGCACGCGCCCGTCCACCTGCACCACGATCTCGACCTCGTCGCGGGCCAGCGCGGCGGGGTCCGGCTCCGGCCACCGCTGCTTGAACAGGCTCTCGGAGTGGCCGAGGGCCGCCCACAGTTCCTCGGTGATGTGGGGCGAGACCGGCCCGAGCAGCAGGAGGGTGGCCTCGACCGCCTCGCGCAAGAGCGGGGAGCGCTCCTCGCGGGGCATCCCGTCGAGCGAGGTGCGCTCGAACTCGTGGAGCGCGTTCACCAGCTCCATCACCGCGCTGATCGCGGTGTTGAAGTGGAAGTCGTGCTCGATGTCGTGGGTCACCTTGCGGATGGTCTCGTGGATCACCCGCCGGAAGGCGCGCCCCGCGTCCGACCCCGCTCCGCACGGCGCCCGCGGAGCCGCCTGGAGCTCGGGGAGGTTGGCGTGCACGAAGCGCCACACCCGGTTCAGGAAGCGCGAGGCGCCCTCGACCCCGCGGTCGTTCCAGTCGAGGTCCTTCTCCGGGGGCGCCGCGAAGAGGGAGAAGAGGCGCGCGGTGTCGGCTCCGAAGCGGCGGATCAGCTCGTCGGGATCGACCACGTTACCCTTCGACTTCGACATCTTGGCCCCGTCCTTGATGACCATGCCCTGGGAGAGCAGCGCGTGGAACGGCTCGTCGACCTTGAGCATGCCGAGGTCGCGGAGCACCTTGGTGTAGAAGCGCGCGTAGAGCAGGTGCAGCACCGCGTGCTCGATGCCGCCGATGTACTGGTCGACCGGCATCCAGTAGGCCGCCGCGCCCGGCTCGAACATCCCCCGGTCGTAGGTGGGCGAGCAGTAGCGGAGGAAGTACCAGGACGACTCCACGAAGGTGTCCATGGTGTCGGTGTCGCGGCGCGCCTTGCCCCCGCACTTGGGACAGGTGGCGTTCACGAAGCCGGCCACCTCGGCGAGCGGCGAGCCGCCCTTGCCGCTGATCTGCACGTCGCGCGGCAGCACCACCGGGAGATTCTCCTCCCGCTCCGGCACCATGCCGTCCTTCTCGCAGTAGAGCACCGGGATCGGCGCGCCCCAGTAGCGCTGCCGGCTGATGCCCCAGTCGCGCAGGCGGAAGTTGACCTTGCCCTGCCCGATCCCCTCGGCCACCAGCCAGTCGATCGCCTTGCGCTTGGCCTCGTCGATGGAGAGCCCATCGAGGAAGCCCGAGTTGATCTTCACCCCGTCGCCGGTGTACGCCTGATCGTCGACCCAGCCCTCGGGCCGCTTCACGGTGGCGACGATCGGCAGCCCGTGCGCCTTGGCGAAGTCCCAGTCGCGCTGGTCCTCGCCCGGCACCGCCATGATCGCGCCGGTGCCGTAGCCCATCAGCACGTAGTCGGCGAGGAAGAGCGGGATCTCCTGCCGGTTGAACGGGTTCACCGCGCGGGCCCGGAGCCGCAGGCCCCGCTTCGGCCGGTCGGTGGCGAGCCGCTCGATCTCCGACTCGCGCGCCACCTCGGCGCGGAACGCGTCGACCGCCCGCCGCTCCTCCGGATCGGCCGCCAGGGTGTCGACCAGCGGGTGCTCGGGCGCCAGCACTGCGTAGGTCATGCCGAACGAGGTGTCGGGCCGCGTGGTGTAGATCGGGATCGACACCCCGGGCCGCCCCGCCACCGGCAGCGCCAGCTCGGCCCCCTCGCTGCGGCCGATCCAGTTGCGCTGCATGGTCAGCACGCGCTCCGGCCAGCCCGGGAGGCGGTCGCACCAGTCGAGCAGCTCCTGGGCGTAGTCGGTGATCTTGAAGAACCAGCCGTCGACTTCCTTGATGACGACCTCGGAGTCGCAGCGCCAGCAGCGACCCGCCTCCACCTGCTCGTTGGCGAGCACGGTCTGGCAGGAGGGGCACCAATTCACCCGGGAGCGCCGTCGGTATGCCCAGCCGCGCTCGAGCATGCGGATGAAGATCAGCTGCTCCCACTTGTAGTACGCGGGATCGCAGGTGGTGACCTCGCGGTCCCAGTCGTAGGAGATGCCCATGCGCTTGAGCTGGATGCGCATGTTGTCGATGTTCTCGTAGGTCCACACCGCGGGGTGGACCCCGTTCTCGATGGCCGCGTTCTCGGCGGGCAGGCCGAAGGCGTCCCACCCCATCGGGTGTAGCACGTTGAACCCGCGCATCCACTTGTAGCGGGCCAGCAGGTCGCCGATGGCGTAGACCCGTACGTGGCCCATGTGGATGCGGCCCGACGGGTACGGGAACATCTCGAGGCAGTAGTACTTGGGCCGGCCGGGGACCTCGGTCACCTTGAACTGCTTGCTGTCCTCCCAGGCCTTCTGCCACCGGGCCTCGATCTCGGGGAAGGGGTAGCGCTCCGGCCGGTCGTCGAGGGCCATATTAGCCCTGATTTTTGCACGCTTAGGCGGGGAGGGCAAGAAACGGCTCCCCGGGGGCCGACGGGCCCCCGGGGGCGAAGTGCCCTACTTCTTCTTCAGGGTGAGGTTGATCGCCGCAGCGGCCTCGTCTGCCTTCGCCACCGATTCGGCGTGCTTGCCGGCGTCGTGAAGGGCCTTGGCCTCGGCGGCCAGAGCATTCGCCTTCTTGGACGCGTCGTCGGTCTTGCCGGCCGTCGCATCCTGGATCTGCTTGATCAGGAGCGGGCACTGGTTGGCCAGCACCGGGGCCACCGCGAACGCCACAATCGCGAGCGCCATCATGAGGATCTTCATTGAGGGTCACCTCCTTTCGGCTCGGTCTGGAACGGTAAACCCCCCTGTGCCGGGGAAGGTTCCCCCTCCTCCGGCGCGGGGTGGAAGAAATCATAGATGCGTTGCGCCACCTTCGGGGTGATTTTCGGCACCGAGGCCAGATCCGCCACCGAGGCGGCGCGGACGCCCTTGGCCGAGCCCAGGGTCTTGAGGAGGCTGGTGCGCAGCGTGGGGCCGACCCCGGGGATCTGGTCCAGCACCGAGGCGATCGCCCGCTTCTGGCGGAGCTTCTTGTGGTAGGTGATCGCGAAGCGGTGCGCCTCGTCGCGGATCTTCTGGAGCGCCTGGAGCGCGGGCGAGCCCATGTCGAGCACGAGCGGCTCGAGGCGGTCAGGGGTGTAGACTTCCTCCGCCCGCTTGGCCAGCGCGGCCACCGGGACGTAGTCGAGACCCAAGTCCTCGAGGGCCTTGAGGCCGGCGCCGAGCTGGCCGCGCCCGCCGTCGAGCAGGATGAGGTCGGGCATCACGCCCTCGCTCTCGAGCGCGCGGCCGTAGCGGCGGGTCAGCACCTCCTGCATCGACGCGAAGTCGTCGGTGCCGACGACGGTGCGGATCTTGAACCGCTTGTAGTCGTCCTTCTTCATGTCGCCGTCCTGCCACACCACCATCGAGGCCACCGTCTCCTTCCCCTGGTGGGTGGAGATGTCGAAGGCCTCGATCCGGTGCGGCGGCCCCGGCAGGCCCAGCGACCGCTCGATGTCCTCCAGCACCACCTGCTGGCGGTTGCCGCGTGCGAGCAGGTGGGTCTGGAGCGCGAGCGCCGCGTTCTCCTCGGCCATCCCCACCAGGTCGCGCTTGCGCCCGCGCTGGGGCGCGGCCAGCTCCACCCGCCCGCCCCGGCGCTGGACCAGCCATTCCGCGGTCAGCTCCGCCTCCGGGAGCGCCTCGGAGAGCAGGATCTCGGGCGGCGGCGTGACGTTGCGGGCGTAGAACTGGCGGATGAACGCGGAGAGGATCTCCCCGTCGCTCCAGCCGGAGACCCGCTCGAAGAAGAACGACTCGCGCCCGAGCAGCCGGCCCTTGCGCACGAAGAAGAGCTGCACGCACGCCTCCGACCCCTGCCGCACCACCCCCACCACGTCCTGGTCCTCTTCCTCGGTGGAGATCATCTGCTGCCGCTCCCGCACCGTGTTGAGGGCCTGCACCCGGTCCCGCAGGGCGGCGGCCCGCTCGAACTTCATCTCCTCCGCCGCGGTCTCCATCTCCCGGGTGAGCTGGGCCGCGAGGTCGTCGCTCTTGCCCTCGAGGAAGCGCTCCACGTCCTTCACGGTGCGGGCGTAGCCCTCCGCGGTCTCCCACCCGGTGCACGGCGCGTTGCAGCGGTGGATGTAGTACTGCAGGCACGGGCGCGAGAGGGTGCCGTCGATCTTGATCCGGCAGGTGCGCAACGGGAAGAGCTGGCGCACCAGCCGCAGCGTCTCCCGCATCGCGGTGGCCGGGTAGAACGGGCCGAAGTAGCTCGCCCCGTCCTTCTGGACCCGCCGGGCCACCACCAGGCGCGGGAACTCCTCGTTCGTGGTGAGCTTGAGGAAGGGGTAGTGCTTGTCGTCCCGCAGGATGATGTTGTAGCGGGGCCGGTGCTTCTTCACCAGCGTCGACTCGAGGATCATCGCCTCGAGCTCATTGGCGGTGACGATGTACTCCAGGTCGCGAATGTGGCCGACCAGCGCGTCGGTCTTGGGGTCGGGGGTGCGTGATTCCTGGAAGTAGGAGCGGACGCGGTTGCGCAGCGAGGCGGCCTTGCCGATGTAGATGATCTGGGCCTTGGCGTCCTTGTAGAGGTAGACGCCGGGCCGCGCCGGGACCTGATCGACCTTCTCCTCGAGGGTCATGGTCGCCCCGCCCCGCTCACGGGGGCTGGCGCAGCAGCGCGATCGCGAGCAGGACCAGCGCCGCGACCGCCGGCACCAGCAGAGTCCAGGTCAAGGTGCGCCGCACCTGCCCGAGCAGGACGGGCGGCCGGCGGCCGGGGCGCGGCGGGTTCAGGAACGCGATCGCCTTGGAGAGCACGAAGAGCGCGAGGGAGAGCGCGAAGAAGAAGATGAGCACCCACTTGAAGAGCATCGCCCGTCCTCAGGCTCGCCTCAAACGCCGATGTCGACCTTCCGGAGGGCCTTGATGCGGTCGCGCAGCTCGGCGGCCCGCTCGAAGTCGAGGCGGCGCGCCGCGTCCTTCATGGCGGTCTCGAGCTCGGTCACGTGGGCGGCGAGGGCCGCCGGGCTCTCCCACTGGGCGGCGGGGGCGCGCTCGACCTCGACGGTGTAGTAGTCGCGCTCCGGCACCGACTCGAGCAGGTCACGGATCGAGCGGCGCACCGACTCGGGGGTGATGCCGTGGGCCTCGTTGTACGCCCCCTGCACCACCCGGCGCCGCTCGGTCTCGCCGAGAGCCTCGCGCATCGAGCCGGTCACGGTGTCGGCGTACATGATGACCTCGCCGTTGACGTGCCGGGCCGCGCGCCCCGAGGTCTGGATGAGGGACGTCGCGGAGCGCAGGTAGCCCTCCTTGTCCGCGTCCAGGATCGCGACCAGGGAGACCTCCGGGAGGTCGAGCCCCTCGCGCAGCAGGTTGATGCCGATGAGCCCGTCGAACTTCCCCAGCCGCAGGTCGCGGATCAGGGCGACCCGCTCCAGGGTGTCGATGTCGGAGTGGAGGTAGCGCACCCGCAGGCCGTTCTGCTGGTAGTACTCGGTGAGGTCCTCGGCCATGCGCTTGGTGAGGGTGGTGATCAGCACCCGCTCGTCGCGCTCCGCCCGAGCCCGCACCTCGCCCATGAGATCGTCCACCTGGGAGGAGGCCGGGCGCACCGTGATCTTCGGGTCCATGAGCCCGGTGGGCCGGATGATCTGCTCCGCCATCGTCCCGCCCATGAGGCCGCGGCCGACCCCGCTCCGCTCGACCCCGGCCTTCTCCAGCTCGTAGGGCCCCGGCGTCGCCGAGACGTAGAGGGTCTGCGGCACGAGGCGCACGAACTCTTCGAAGGTGAGCGGCCGGTTGTCGAACGCGGACGGCAGGCGGAAGCCGTACTCGACGAGCGCCTCCTTGCGCGAGCGATCGCCCGGGTACATCCCGCGCAGCTGGGGCGCGGTGACGTGCGACTCGTCGAGGATCACCAGCGCGTCCTTGGGCAGGTAGTCCATCAGGGTGGGCGGGTTCTGGCCCGGCTTGCGTCCCGAGAGGTGGCGCGAGTAGTTCTCGACCCCGTGGCAGTAGCCCAGCTCGCGCAGCATCTCCATGTCGAAGAGGGTCCGCTGCTCGAGCCGCTGCGCCTCCAGGAGCTTGCCGCGCGCCTTGAGGTACCCGAGCCGCTCGCGCAGCTCGTCCATGATGCCCTCGATCGCCCGCTCAAGCTGGGCCGCCGGCGTCACGTAGTGGCTCGCCGGGTAGACGCGGACCTCGGGCACGCTGCCGGTGGTCACGCCCCGGAGCGGGTCGAGGGTCATCAGGCGCTCGACGGTGTCGCCCCAGAATTCGACCCGCAGGGCCTCCGACTCGGCGGCGGCGGGGAACACCTCGACCACGTCGCCGCGCACCCGGAAGGTGCCGCGGCGGAAGTCGTAGTCGTTGCGCTCGTACTGCACCGCGACCAGCGAGCGGATCAGGGTGTCGCGGTCCATGGTCTGGCCCGCCCGCAGGGCCACGTGCATGCCGTGGTAGGTCTCGGGCTCGCCGATGCCGTAGATGCACGAGACCGAGGCGACCACCACCACGTCC
>DASZJM010000257.1:0-5721 GCA_035948165.1 Candidatus Methylomirabilota bacterium | reverse complement strand
TGCTGGCGCGGGCGAGTCCGCGGAGCGACCTTCCGCGGCGAGCTCGTGCGGTACGACGTGGAGCTTGGATCGGGTGTGGTCGTCACCGTGAGCCGGCCCTATCGGGGGCAGGAGACGATCTTCGGGCCCGGCCAGGAGGTGTTGGTGAGGTCGCGCCCCGATGACTGGCGGGTGTTCGGATGAGCCCCCGCTCGACGTGGCGTCAGGCCGGCCTGCTCGTGGGCCCCGCGCTGCTGCTGCTCGCGGCCGTCTATCTCTATCCGCTCGGCCGTCTGTTCGTGTTGAGTGTGGGGGGCGGGCCCGGCGGCGCCGGTCTCGAGGCGTATCGCCGCCTGGCCGAGAGCTCGGTCTACGTCGACGTGCTGCTCCGCACGACCCGCATCAGCGTGGTGGTGACGCTCGTCTGCTTGCTCGCCGCCTACCCGGTCGCGTACGTGATGACCCGCGTGGGGCCGGCGTGGTTCCGCGTGCTCATGGTGTTCGTGCTGCTGCCGCTGTGGACCAGCATCCTGGTGCGGACCTACGCCTGGATGGTGCTGCTCCAGGCGAACGGGGTGCTGAACAACGTCTTGCGCTGGCTGCGCGTGATCGACGAGCCCCTGCGGCTCATGTACAACGAGACCGGTGTGGTCATCGGCATGGCCCAGGTGCTGCTCCCGTTCGCCATCCTGCCGCTGTACGCGTCGCTGCGGAGCATCGATCCGCGGCTGTCGCGCGCCGCCCAGAGCATGGGGGCCGGCCCCTGGCGCCGCTTCTACTCGCTGACGCTGCCGCTGAGCATGCCGGGCCTGGCCACTGCGGCCCTGCTCGTGTTCGTCCAGGGGCTCGGGTTCTTCATCACGCCCGCTCTCCTCGGCGGCTCGCGCGTGGTCACGCTGGCGATGGTGATCGAGACCCAGGTCGTCGACCTGCTGGACTGGAGCTTGGCCTCGGCCGCGGCCATGGTGCTGCTGGTACTGACCGCCGCCCTGGTGGTCGGCTTCGACCGGCTGGTCGGGCTGGACCGGGTGTGGGCCTGATGAGCGAGCGCACGTCGTGGCTCGTCTGGGGCGTCACCGGCCTGGTGATGGCGTTCCTGGCCGCGCCGAGCCTGCTGGTGATCGCGATGTCGTTCAGCGGGGGCCGCTTCCTGGAGTTTCCGCCGCGCACGGTGTCGATGCGCTGGTACGAGGCATACTGGTCGAGCGCGGCCTGGTGGAACGCGACCGTGCGCAGCCTCCAGATCGGGGTGATGGTGACCGTGCTGGCCACCACCCTCGGAACCCTGGCGTCCATCGCGCTGGTGCGCCTGGCCGTGCCCGGCAAGAGCGTGCTGCGCGCGCTGATCGTCTCGCCGATCGTGGTGCCGACGATCGTCCTCTCGATCGGGCTCTACAATGTGTACGCGCGGTGGCGGCTCATCGGGAGCGCGGCGGGGTTGGTGCTGGCGCACACCGTGCTGGCGCTGCCGTTCGTGGTGCTCAACGTCAGCGCGGTGCTCTACAAGCTCGATCGCTCGCTGGAGCGCGCGGCGCGCAGTCTGGGGGCCGGCCCGCTGCGCACGTTCACCACCGTGATGCTTCCGCTGCTCTGGCCCGGGATCGCCAGCGGCGCCATCTTCGCGTTCCTGATCTCGTTCGACGAGATCGTGGTGGCCATGTTCGTGTCGGGGTCGAACCCGACGTTGCCGAAGCTGATGTTCGACGGTATCCGGTACGAGCTGAACCCGGTGGTGGCGGCGGTGTCGAGCCAGCTCATCGCCGTGACGACCCTGGCGCTGCTGGCCTCGGCCTGGCTGCGCCGCCGCACCGAACGAATCACCGGAGGGGCCTGAGCCCCACAGGAGGAGGCGTCCATGGGCACGTGCGTGTCGAGGCGAGAGTTTCTGAAGACCACCGGCGCGGTGCTGGGGGCGGCCGGGACGCTCGTCCCGCCGCGCGGGGCGGCGGCCGCCGAGGAGCTCGTCGTCGTGGGGTGGGGTGGCGCCCACGAGGAGTCGCTCAAGAAGGCCGTCTACGACCCGTTCACCGCCGCCACCGGTATCCAGATCAAGCAGGTGAGCGCCACGAACCAGCTCGCCATGCTGAAGGCGCAGGTCCAGAGCAACAATGCGGAGTGGGACATCATCCAGCCGGGCAGCGCCTGGCTCTGGCGGGGAGCCGCCGACGGCCTGTACGAGAAGCTCGACGCCGGCGTCGTGAAGGCCGCCGACATGTACGCACCCGCCGTCCACCCGTACGGGATCGCCTTCGAGGTGTACGCGGTCGACATCGCGTACAACACCAAGCGGTTCCCGACCGGCAGCCACCCGAAGACGTGGGCCGAGCTGTGGGACCTCAAGCGCTTTCCCGGGCGTCGCACCGGGCCGGGCTGGACGCCGCGCGACAACTTCGAAGCCGCCGTGATGGCGGCCGGCGTGCCGCCGGCCAAGGTCTATCCCATCGACGCCAAGCTCGCCTTCTCGAAGCTCGCCGACGTCAAGCCCCAGATGACGTGGTGGCAGTCCGGCGCGCAGTTCGCGCAGTTCTTCGCCGACGAGGAGGTGCAGCTCGGCTACGGGTGGGGCGCACGCGTGGTGGTGCTGGCCCGCGAGGGCAAGCCTCTGGCGGTCGAGGTGAACCAGGCCATTCTCGACCAGACGTTCTACGCGGTGTCCAAGATCTCGAAGCGCAAGGACGCGGCCATGAAGTTCATCGCCTTCGCCTCGCAGGCCAAGCCGCAGGCCGAGCGGCCGGTGATCTACCCGCACGGCCCCACCAACCGGGCCGCGTGGGCCCAGCTCGACGCCAAGGCCAAGCGCGAGGTCGTGAACTACGACATGCCGTCGGTGCTGCTGCGGAATCCCGAATGGTGGATGGACAACGAGGTGCCGCTGCTCGAGCAGTGGAAGAAGTTCCTGGCGACCTAGCATGAGATTCGGACTGTTCCTGCTGTTCGAGTGGTCGGGCCCGGGCCGCGCCTTCGAGGCGATGTACGGCGACCTCCTGGAGGAGGTCGCCTACGCCGAGGAGCAGGGCCTGGAGATCGTGTGGCTGGCCGAGCATCACTTCGTCAGCTATAGCGCGTGTCCCCAGCCGCTGATGTTCGCCATCAAGGCGGCCAGCCAGACGCGACGCGTCCGCTTCGGCACGGGGGTGCTGGTGCTGCCGTTCTATCATCCGCTGCGGCTGGCCGGCGAGATCGCGGTGGCGGACGTGCTCACCGGCGGCCGCCTCGACATCGGCGTCGGCCGGGGCGCCTATCCGTACGAGTTCGCGCGCTACGGCATCCCGTTCGACGAGGGGCGGGCCCGCACGCAGGAGTCGCTCGAGGTCATCCTGCGGGCGTGGAAGGAGGACGACGTGGCCCACACCGGGCGCTTCTATCAGTTCCCGGCGACCACGGTGTTGCCGCGGCCGCTCCAGCAGCCGCACCCGCCGATCTGGGTCGCGGCCCTGAATCCCGAGTCCTTTACCTACGCCATCGGCCACGGCCACCGGGTCCTCAGCACCGTCTTCCGCGACCCGCTCGACCGCGTGGCCGAGAAGGTCGAGCTCTACCGCAGCACCCTGAAGGAGGCGGGCAAGACCGAAGCCGCCAGCGACCTCGGCGTGCTGCGCATCGCGTACGTCGCGGAGACGGACGCCGCCGCCCGCGAGGCGCTGCCCCACGTGGCGAAGACGCACCGCACGTGGCACCACCTGCACTTCGGTAGCGAGAGCGTGCGCGGCGGAGTCGTGTCCTCCGACCCCGTCGAGCACGAGCCCTCGCTCGACGAGGCGTGGGAGCGGCTGGTGATCGGCAGCCCGGAGCGCTGCATCCGGCAGATCGAGGCGCTGGAGTCCGTCGGCGTGAACCTGCTGCTCATGAACATGAACTTCGGCGACATGAGCCACCGCGAGGCCATGCGCTCGCTGCGTCTGTTCGGCCGCGAGGTGCTGCCGGCGTTCCGTCGCTAGGCGGTCCTCGTCGCGACGGACGCCCTGTTCTGCTCACGCCCCTTGGGGACACGTGGTGGTTTGTTCCGGAGTGCCGGTCTTTCCGTAATCCGAGAGTTGACGGCGGAGCGCCGTTCGTGCCCGCGACAGCCGCGACTTCACGGTGCCCACCGCACAGCCCACCACACTGGCGATCTCTTGCTCGCTCAGGTCCTCGAGGTCGAGCAGGACGACCGTGCGGGCATCTTCAGATAGGCTCATCAGCGCCTGTTCAATCTCCTCGCGCACGACCGCGCGGAGGCGATCCAGCTCGCGATCGCCTCGTAGCCACTCGCCATCGGTCGCGTCGTGCTGGTCCGGATTCACGGTATCGAGTCCGCCGACCGTCGGGTCATGACGCTGCCGACGGTAGAGGCTGATGAACGTGTTCCGAAGGATCCGGAAGAGCCATGCTTTGAGGTTGGTCCCGGGCGTGAACTGGGAGGCCGCCCGCAGCGCGCGAGTATAGGTCTCCTGGACAAGATCCTCGGCATCCGTCGGGTTCCGCGTCAGATACCGTGCCAAGTTGTAGAGGGTGTCGGCATAGGCGAGGGCCTCGCGGCCCAGTTTCGCCGCTTCCCAGCGAGGCTCGACCACCGTGCCCACGGTTAGCCGTCACCTTTGAGCAGGGCGTCGATGAACGCTGGGGAGTTGACGAGGGCGACACCTTCCGTGGTGAGCCATCGCAGTGCCAGTACCCCGCGAGGATCGATGAACGTTACCGCCCCTAAGTCCAGCCGGAGTCGTCGGCTCGACTCGTGACGCACCCGCCGGCACTCCTCCTGCAGCACACCGACCCAGTCCGACACGATCCGCCCTTCCACGTGCAGTGTGGTCCGGGCACCGCTATCCACGACCTCCGTAATTCGCAACATGGCCTGACGAAGTGGCAAGCGCCGTTCCATCGCGAGGCGGACCGTGCCCGAGCGGGTGCAAGAGGCCGCCAGAACAACGGAAAATCAGCCGGTCGATGCGCGGGATGTCGAGTGACGAAGACCGCTGGGAGCCCGACATCTTGGGACTGTCACGATATGCTGGGAGTGCTCACTTCCTCGTGATCCCGTCTGCACACCCATTCCTCGTGCCTCTGGAACCAACGGAGGAACAGGACGTTAGCAAGGACGAGGCGCCCATGATCGAGGACAGCAGACTCGCCAGCACGGTCCGTGCGGCGCGGGAACGATCTCGGTCAGCATCTCGGATAACGGGAGCAGAAGACTTCGAAACCTCCAGGGAGGCCAGCATGCGCAAGCGCGTGGCTATGACGGTGGGGATCTCGGTCCTGATCGCGGGGTGGTTGTGCTGGACGGGCCCGGGCGTGGCGGCCGCCGCCCCCAAGGCGTACGTGGGCCTGTTCAAGGACGATGCGGTGGCGGTGATCGACACCGCCCAGAACAAGGTCGTCGGCACCATCCCGGTTCCCAAAGGCCCGCACGGGCTCGTGATCACGCCGAATGGCCGGAAGGTGTACGTGAGCAGCGACGGCGCCTCCACCGTCAGCGTCATCGACACCGGCAGTGACCGGGTGGTCGCCACCATCGAGGTGGGGGCGAATCCCCACGGCCTCGCGGTGTCAGGCGACGGGCGGCGGGTCCTCGTGATGGGCTGGGGCACGAACCGGGTCCTGATCATCGACACCGCGACCGACCGCGTGATCACCGAGGTGCCGGTGGCGCAGCCCCACAACGGCACGTTGAGTCGCGACGGGAACACCGCGTGGGTGGGCGCGCAGCAGCAGGGCGCTACCGCGCTGGTCCGGCTGGACCTGACGGCCGGGAAGGAGACG
>DASZJM010000256.1:0-15007 GCA_035948165.1 Candidatus Methylomirabilota bacterium | reverse complement strand
TACTGCACCGCGACCAGCGAGCGGATCAGGGTGTCGCGGTCCATGGTCTGGCCCGCCCGCAGGGCCACGTGCATGCCGTGGTAGGTCTCGGGCTCGCCGATGCCGTAGATGCACGAGACCGAGGCGACCACCACCACGTCCCGCCGCTCGAAGAGCGACGCGGTGGCGGAGTGCCGCATGCGGTCGATCTCGTCGTTCACCAGCGCGTCCTTCTCGATGTAGGTGTCCGACTGCGGGATGTAGGCCTCGGGCTGGTAGTAGTCGTAGTAGGAGACGAAGTACTCGACCGCGTTGCCCGGGAAGAACGCCTTGAACTCGCTGTAGAGCTGGGCCGCGAGCGTCTTGTTGGGCGAGATCACCAGGGCGGGGCGATTGAGCCGCGCGATCACGTTGGCGAGGGTGAAGGTCTTGCCGCTCCCGGTCACCCCCAGCAGCACCGCGTGGGGATGGCCACCGCCGACCACCGAGACCAGGCGCTCGATCGCCTGCGGCTGGTCTCCGGACGGAGCGAATTCCGACGCGAGCGTGAACGGGCCAGAAGTCGGGCCGGACATCGAGTGACCCGGGGAGCCGCTCAGGACGTCGACGGCACCGCCACCAGGTACTTCCGCCACGAGTCGAGGAACGAGGTGGCGTGCGGGTGACGGAGCAGGTGCACCGAGAAGAGGAACTGCGGGTGCACCGGCTCGCGGATCAGGCGGAGCCGGGCCTCCTCCAGGGTGCGATTGCCCTTGAGCAGGTTGCAGCGCAGGCACGCGGCCACCACGTTGGTCCAGGTGGTCTGTCCGCCGCGCGAGCGCGGGACCACGTGGTCCACCGTCAGCTTCTCGCCGCGGCGCGAGCAGTACTGGCAGGTGTAGCCGTCCCGTCGCAGGATGTTCTTCTTGTTGAACGCCACCCGCTCCAGGAACGGCTTGCGGATGTAGGCCCCGAGCCGGATCACCGCCGGGAGATGGAAGCTCCGCGAGGGCGAGCGGACCACCCGGGGCGAGGCCTCGACGCTCTCGGCCTTGCCCGCGAGGAGGAGGGTGATGGCGCGCTTGGCGTTGGTGAAATGCAGCGGCTCGTAGGTGTAGTTCAGCACCAGCACCGCGATTTCATCCATATACCCCGAAAGGATAAGCGGGGCCCGGAAAACTGTCAACTCAGCGGAGCTACACCAGGAGGCGCCAGACCAGGGGTCCGAAGCCGGCGAGCAGGACGAGGAGCATCGTGAACGCCTCGCTCGACCACGCGAGGAGGCTGACGAGCAGGCAGATCAGCGCGAAGCACGCGAGGTAGAAGCGCACCTCGCGCTTGTCGAGCCAGCCGCCCTTGCCGACCAGGTGCGGCACCTTGTTGACGAGGTAGATCGGCGAGTAGATGAGGAAGAAGACGACCACCAACGCGGAGAAGCCGAGGATCCCCATCATGCCGAACACCATGCCCCGGAAGAGCCAGTCCAGCAGCGAGAGGTTGGTGTCGTTCTTGAGATCCAGCGCGCGCGGCATCGCGTCGCGATGCTCGTTCACGTAGAGGACCGCGAGCGAGAAGAGGGCCAGGAGCGTCTCCAGCCACCGCCGGACCACGACCCGCGGGATCAAGCTCATCCCGGCTACAACATCACACGAGGCGGCGGGGTGTCAATAAAATGGGCCGCCGCGGCGCTAGAATGGGCCGCGACATCACGCAGTTAGAGCAGGAAGCCTCCCGGGAACGGATCGCTCGGATCGAGGGTCAGGGTGGAGCGGCCGGTCATCCACGCGCGGCCGGTGATCTCGGGCACCACCGCCGGCGTCCCCGCCACCTCGGTCAGCCCCGCGATGCGCCCGGTGAAGAGCGAGCCGATGATCGACTCGTGGCCGAACGCGTCCCCCACCCCGAGCCGCCCGCGCGCGTGGAGATTGGCGAGCCGCGCGGAGGTGCCGGTGCCGCAGGGCGAGCGGTCGAGGCCGGCGGGGGCCACCACCACCGCGTTGCGGTAGAGCGCGTCGGGCCGGTGCGCCGGCTCGAAGAACTGCACGTAGAGCAGCCCGCGCGCCTCGGGCATCCCGGGATGCACGAGCGGCACGCCCGCCTCGATCGCGAGGCGCACCCGCTCGCCGATCTCCACGAGGCGCGGCGCCTCCTTCGGCTCGAGGGCCAGTCCCAGCGGGGCGGCCTCCACCATCGCGTAGAAGTGGCCGCCGTAGGCGAGATCGAAGTGCACCGGCCCGAGGCCGTCGACCTCCACCGTCCGGTCGAGGGCCACCGAGAACGCGGGCACGTTGCGGATCGTCACCGAGGTCGGCTCCCCCGCCCGCGCGCGCACCCGGCAGGTCACGAGACCGGCGGGCGTCTCGATGGTGACGTGCGCGTCGCCGCCCGGGGCGGGCACGCGGCCGCTCTCCACCAGCATCGCCCCCAGCGCGATCGCGCCGTGCCCGCACATGTGCACCGGCCCGAGCGGCTCGATGAAGAGCACGCCCGCGTCCGCCTCCGGCGCCACCGGCTCGGTGAGGATCGCGCCGCACATCGCGGCGTGGCCGCGCGGCTCGTAGAGCGTGAAGCCCAGCAGGGCACGCCCGTGGGCGGCGAGGTGCTCGCTGCGCTCCATGAGGGTGGCGCCCGGCACCGGGTCGACGCCGCCCACCACGAAGCGCATGGGCTCCCCCTCGGTGTGATAGTCGATCACCGACAGGGTGCGGACCGGCGCACCGGTCACGCCGCGGTCTCCAGCAGCTCGGCGAGGATGCCCTCGCGGAGGCCGCGGTCGCTCACCACCAGGCTCTCGCGCCCGCAGCGCGCCATCGCGGCCAGGC
Source organism: Candidatus Methylomirabilota bacterium (assembly GCA_035948165.1). Taxonomy (GTDB): domain Bacteria; phylum Methylomirabilota; class Methylomirabilia; order Rokubacteriales; family CSP1-6; genus CAMLFJ01. Next base: position 12,227 of record DASZJM010000256.1, on the reverse strand, counting down.
AGATCGCGATCCCGGGGATGATCACGTCGGCGCGGCCCGGCTCGAGGCACGGCAGGAGGCCGCGCGCCCGCACGTCGAGCGCCCCCAGCCGCGCGAGCTGACGCTCCACCGCGGCGCGGTCGAGGCGATGGCCGTGGACCGCGGCCGGATCGTAGGCGGCGAGACCCAGCTCGAGCGCGGCCAGCGTGGTCACGGTGCCCGCGGTCCCGACGAGTAGGGCGGCCGGCGCGGCCGCGATCGCCTCCGGCACCTCCGCGGCGAGGCGTTGCTCCACGTGCCGCCGCAGTCGCGCGAAATGCTCCGCGCGCACCGGCCCCGGCTCGCCCCACTCCTCCTGGAGCGCCACCACCCCGAGCCGCAGGCTCACCGCCGCGGCGGGCAGCCCGCCGCGGGCGAGGACGAACTCGGTGCTCCCGCCCCCGATGTCGAAGAGCACGAACGAGCGGTCGAGGCCGGGCAGCCCCGAGGTCACTCCCTTGAGGGTGAGGCGCGCCTCCTCCTCGCCGGAGACGACCTCCACCCGCTCGCCCGCCTCGCGCTCGAGGCGCGCGACGAACTCCTCGCGGTTCGCCGCCTCGCGGACCGCGCTGGTGGCCACGATGCGGACGCGGGCGGCGCCGAGGGCGCGCGCGGCGCGGGCGAACTCGGCCACCGTCGCCGCGGTCCGGCGCATCGGCTCCGGGCGCAGGCGCCCGGTGTCGCCCTGCCCCTCCCCGAGCCGGGTCACCCGCTGGGTCTGGTGGAGCGTGCGCCACGCGGGGCCGTCCGGCGCCACCACGAGGAGCCGGACGGTGTTGGTGCCGAGATCGACGGTGGCGAGCGGCCCGATCACGCGGACGGGCGGAGGCGCAGCGCTTCCGCGACGGCGGTGCGGACGCGCTCGGCCTGGACCGGCTTGACCACCATGACGTCCACCCCCGCGCCGCGCACGCGCTCCTCGTGGAGCCGCCGGCCCCAGCCGGTGAGGAGCACCACCGCGGCCCCGGGGCTCCGCTGCTTAACCGCGGCGGCGAGCTGAAGCCCCGAGCGATCGCGCAGCGCGAGGTCGGTCACCACCACGTCGATGCCGCCCCGGGCCAGGCGCTCGAGCGCGGTGGTGGCGTCGACGGCGGCCTCGACCCGATGCCCGGCCTCGGACAGCGCGTCGACCACCGCGACCCGGATCGTGTCCTCCTCTTCCACCACCAGCACCGATCCGGTCGCGGGGGGCGCAGCCGCCGTGTGGGAGACGGCCGGCGGCTCGAGCGCGGATGCGGTCGATGACCCGGGCGCGGGATTCGAGCGAGGAGCAGGCGCCGCCTCGGGAGCGGGACTCTCGCGCGGCGGAGCCGCCGGTCGAGGAGCGGCCGACTCGACCACCCGGCGCTCGCTCGTGGGCGTGCCGCCGCCGTCCGGCGCGATGGGCAGCCGGAGCGTGACGGTGGTGCCGTCGGGACCGCTCTGCACCTCGATCCGCCCGCCCGCGCGCACCACGATCGCCTGGACCACCGTGAGCCCCAGGCCCAGATGGCCGGGGCGGGTCGTGAAGAAGGGATCGAAGATGCGCGGCCGCACCTCGGGCGCGATGCCGCGGCCGCGGTCCGCGACCACCAGCTCGATCTCGCGCCCGACCTGGCGCATCCGCACCGTCAGGGCGCCGCCACCCGGCATCGCCTCCATCGCGTTCAGGACCAGGTTGCCGATGGCCTCGCGCAGCGCGATCCCGCTGCCCCGCACCGGCGGCGTCGGGGGCAGGTCGGCGGTGATCTCGATCCGGCCGCCGCCGGGCGCCGCGCCCGGACCGAGGCGTGGCCGGGCGAACGCGAGCGCCTCCTGCGCGACCGCGCCGGGGTCGCACGACAGCGCGCGGCCCGCCTCGGCCTCCGCCAGCCCGAGCAGCCGCTGCACGACGTCGGTGCCGCGCCACGCCGCCTCTTCGAGCGTGGCCAGGCCCTCGCGTAGGGAGTCGTCCGGCGCCCGCGCGAGCAGGAGCTGCGACTTGCCGAGCAGGAGCGCGAAGATCGAGCTGAGCTCGCGGGTCAGGCCGGCGCCGAAGGCGGTCAGCGCGCGGGCCCGCTCGCCCTGCGCGTCCTCGGCCTCCCGCGCGGCCTGCTCGGCCGCGGCGCGGCGCAGGGTCTCGAGTCCGCGACGGGTGTCGAGGGCCGCCGCGGTCACCGCCGCGAGGGTGAGCGCCATCTCGGTCTCCTCGCTCGAGAACTCGCGCGGCTCGACGTCGGCCAGCGCGAGCAGACCGAGCACGCGTGAGCCGATCCGGAGCGGCACCAGGAGGCCGGCGCGCAGCCCGTCGCGCTCGAGAACCCCGGGGCGCGCGGCGCCGCGCGCCTGCAGATCGCGGATCGCCACCGGACGGTCGGCCGCGAAGCCGGCCACGAGCAGCTCGTCGTCGCCTCCGATCTGCTCGCGGCCGACGCCGCGCAGCCGCCCCGCGCCGGCCACCGCGGTGATCGCGTCCGGCCCGGTCCCCGCCACCACCAGGGCCGCGCGCACCCCGGGCACCCGGCACGCCGCCTCGCCGACGCGCGCGAGGATCTCGGCCGGCTCGCGCCCGGCGCCCTGCTCGTCGACGAGGGCGCGCACCTCGCGGAGGTGGGCCAGGTGCTCGCCGTGCCGCTCGAGCAGCCGCTGGTGCACGAGCGTGGAGCCCACGCGGTCGGCGATGACCAGGAGCAGCAGTACGTCGGTGGTGCCGAACGGCGCGCCCAGGGCGCGGCGCCCCGCGAAGAGGACGCCGCCCACCTCGCCCTCGATGCGCACCGGCACCGCGATGCCCTGCCGTACCGGGAAGCGCTCCACGAACGGGTCCGCCCCCTCCGGGGCCGCCGCCTCGTCGTGGGTCAGCACGCGCTTCTCGCGGAACACGCGACCGATCAGCCCCTCGCTCGGATCGAGAGACAGCGTCTCGATGTCCTCGCGCCGGACGCCGCGGCCGGAGCGGGGCACGAGCCGCCCGCTCGCCTCGTCGAGCACGAAGAGCACGGCCCGGTCCGCGGCCAGGAGGCGCGAGAGGCGGTCCATCGCGAGCGCGAACAGCTCGCCGGGCGGCAGCCCGAGCGGCGGGACCGAGAGGATCTCCTGGAAGATGGCGAGCGCGTGCTCGTCGCGCTCGGCGGTGAGCTCGGCCCCTCCGTCGGCCGTGGCAGCGGACGCGCTCTCGCGCAGACGCTCGCGGACCCCGGCGACGAGCTCGGCCATCTCGGCGAGGGTCGCGCGCAGGGAGGCCGGTGCCCCCACCGCGCCCGGACCGGACTCGCCGCTCATGGGCCGATCCGGCGGCTCACTTCGCGGCGAGCGTGCGGATGTAGCGGACGAGGGCCCAGCGGTCGCTCTCGGGCAGGTGGCGCCACGACGGCATCGCGCCCCGCCCGTTGGTGATCTTCCAGAAGATCTCGCCGTCCGCCTCGTCCTGGACGCGCGCGGACGTCCAGTCGGCGGGCTTGGGGTTGAGCGCGACCGAGGCGGCGCCGTCGCCCTTGCCCTTGGCGCCGTGGCACGAGGCGCAGTTCACCTTGGCGACCTTCTCGCCCTGGTCGATCGTCTTCTTGTCGCTCGGCGACGGGTTCTTCTTCGCCTTCTCGGAGGCGGGCGCCACCCAAGGCGCCTGGGCGTCGGCGACCCGGGGCCAGGGTCCGTAGATCCCGAGGGCGAGGAGCAGGACCACACCCAGAACGAGGCCCGCGGTGCGGGCGAGCGGGATGGCCATCGAATCCTCCTGGTGCGCGGGCTCGTGCGCGAGTGTCCGATGCGGGGCGCACGTCTCGCGGGTATCGCCCCGTCATCATTGAGGAAAGCCAAGCTCATTTAACACCCGCGCTCGCGGGAGGGTCAAGTATTTCCCGGATTCACGCGTCCCGCACCCGTGTGCTATCGTCACGCGGAGATGGCGGACGAACAGGTCCACCTGGTCGCGGTGATCGGCGCGGGCCCCGCCGGTCTCTTCGCCACGCGCGCGCTCGCCGCGCAGGGCTGCCGCGTGGTCCTGATCAACCGCGACGTCAAGCCGGGCGGCCTCGCCGAGTACGGGATCTTCCTCAACAAGTACAAGATGAAGGGCGGCCTGCGCCGCCAGTTCCAGAAGATCCTGAGCGATCCCCGCGTCACCTACCTGGGTCACGTGACCGTCGCCGAGCGCGGCGATCTCACCGTCGAGGCGCTCGCCGGCATGGGCTTCGACGTGCTGGTCTTCGCCATCGGCGCGCAGGGCACCAAGTACCTCGGCATCGAGGGCGAGCGGCTGCCCGGCGTCTACCACGCCAAGGACCTCGTCTATCACTACAACCGCCTGCCGCCCTTCAGCGAGCAGCCGTTCCCGATGGGCCGGCGAGTGGCCATCGTCGGGGTCGGCAACGTGATGGTCGACATCGCGAACTACTGCGCCCACTTCTGCGACGTCGACGAGGTGATCGCGGTCGCGCGCCGGGGCCCCTTCGAGAAGGCCTACGACGACCGCGAGTTCGAGGACGTCGAGGACGCCTTCGACCTCGCGCTCTACCGCGAGGAGCTCGAGCGCATCCGCCCGCGCCTCGAGGCGGCCGGGCAGAACCCCGACGAGCTGATGGCGGCGGTGGCCGCGCGCGGCGAGCCCTCGCCCCGGTGCCGCACGCGCCTCCGCTTCCGCTTCCTCGCCTCGCCCCGGCGGGTGGTGGCCGAGAACGGCCGCGTGGTCGGGCTCGAGGTGGAGGAGACGCGGCTCGAGCGCAAGGGCGATCGCGTCGCCGCGGTCGGGACCGGCGTCACCGCGGTGATCCCGTGCGACACGGTGGTGTTCGCGGTCGGCGACCGCGTCGACGAGCACGCGGGGCTGCCCTATCGCGACGGGCTCTACCTCACGGTGCCCGGCGACGACCCCGCCGGCGCCTACCAGGTGCTGGACGAGACCGCGGGCAAGGCGCGCGCGGGCGTCTACGTGGTCGGCTGGGCGCGCAAGGCGAGCGACGGGGTGGTCGGCCGCGCGCGCCTCGACGCGGAGACCGGGATCAGGCACGTGGCCGCCTTCCTCGCCGAGCGCCCGAAGCGCCCGCTCGCCGAGGCGGAGCGGGGCGTCGACGGCCTGCGGCGGGCCCTCGCCGAGCGGGGCACCGCGGTGGTCGACTACCCCGCGGTCCAGCGGCTCGAGGCGGTGGAGCGCGCGCGGGCGGCCGCGGATCGCATCGAGGAGTTCAAGTTCTCGAGCGACCGCGAGATGCTCGACCAGCTCCGCGGCTAGCCGTCCCCCCGGCCGAGCAGCACCAGCAGCGCCCCCGACACCCCGTACGCCGCGGCCAGCGTGTGCGGGGCGCTGCTCGCGACCGCCCACGGCCAGAACACCGCGCCGTCGGGCAGCGGCGAGTGGATCACCCCGAAGAGCGTCGCCACCGCTGCGATCGCGAGCACCGCGCCCGCGACCGGGAGCCGCCGCTCGATGATGGCGACCAGCGCGGCCGCCCACAGCAGCGCGGTCAGGATGAAGCCGTTGCCCAGCACCAGCAGCGCGCTCCACACCGCGCGGCCCTCCCCCGCGAGGTCCGCCGCGCTCTTGCCGACGCCGCCCAGCAGGAGGTTGCCCTCGATGAGCACGAGGGCCGCCACCGCGGGCAGGAACGCGAGCGCCACCGCGGGCGCGTGCCGCGGGGGGGACGCGAGGAAGGCCTGCGCGGTGATCTGCAGGCCCACGAAGACGAGGATGGGGGCAACCGCCGCGTCGGGCAGCAGGCGCACCAGCAGCGCCACGACCCCGATCGCGGCGCCGACGCCGATGAGGAGCCCGGTCGCGAGGGTGTAGCCGGCGCGCGCCCCCATCGCCTTGTAGGCGGGATGGCCGATGTAGGGCGTGTTCTGCACCACCCCGCCGCAGCAGCCCGCCGCGATGGTGGCGAGCGCCTCGGTGAGCAGGATGTCGCGGGTGCGGTACTCGTCGCCCGCCACGATCGCCGACTCGGTGTTGTCGATGCCACCCACCACGGTGGCGAGCGCGAACGGCACCGCGAGCGGCAGGTAGGGCAGCAGGGCGTCGAGCGCGCCGAGCCACGCGAGCGTGGGCATGGGGAGCGCGAGGCCGAGGGCGCCGAGGGTTACCACCGGGCGCGGCTCCCCGCCCCCGACGCCGGTCAGGGCCCACCGCGCCCAGAAGATCGCGCTGCCCGTGAGCACCGCACCGAGCGCGCCCGGCACCCCGCCGGGCAGGCGCCGGCCGCCCACCAGGGCCACCAGCAGCACGGTGAGCGAGACCACACCCACGAGCGGGTCGGCGAAGATCCGCAGCGCGGGCAGGAAGGCGATGAGCAGCACCGCCACGCCCGCGATCGAGCCGAGCAGCGCGGCGCGCGGCACCAGGCGTCGCACCCAGTCGCCCGCGAACGCGAGCCCGAGCTTGATCACCCCCATGGCCACCGTCACGCCCATGCCGATCTTCCAGGCGAGGACGGGATCGCGGGTGAGCAGCATCGCGGGGCCGAGCACGCCGAACACCATGCCGAAGAGCGACGGGGTGTCGATGCCGAACGGCATCGCGGTCACGTCGCTCCGTCCGGTGCGGCGCATCAGCCGCACCGCGAGCCACGTGTAGACGAGGTCACCCAGCAGCACCCCGAGGGCGGTGCCGGGGACCATCACTCTCAACACCAGGTCGGAGGGGAAGCCGAAGACCCCGATCAGCAGGCCGGAGAAGATGACGAACAGGCTCAGGTTGTCGAGCGCGAGCCCGAAGAACGCGTTCCAGTCACCGGGGGCCCACCAGCGGACGCCCCGCCCCGCCCTCACCGCTCAGGCGGTGCGGAGCGGGCCCGACCCGGCCGCGGGCAGCTCGCGCGCGAGCGCGCGGACGCGCGCCGCGAGATCGGCGCACCACGCGAGGCTCCCCCGGTTCTGGGCCACCTCGGGAAACCCCAGCTCGAGCGGCGGCGCGGGCGGGGCGGGGGCCAGACCGGCGCCGATGCGCAGGCGGACGCCGAAGCTCTGCCCCTCGCGCGGGCCCTCGGTGTCCACCACCGGCTCGGCGCGCAGGTTCTCCCGCTTGGCGTGCGAGGCCACGAAGTTCCGCAGCCACCGCGCCACCTCGTCGTACTCACCGCCGGAGAACATGGGCGCCCCCTAGCACTCGTTGAAGCCGCAAGAGAGACACTTCTTGCAGCCCTCCTCGTAGACGAGAGTGGCCTGGCCGCACTCGCGGCAGAGATCGCCCACGCGGCGGAGCGGGCTCACCACCGGCGGCGGCTCGGCCGGGGTCGACGCGCGCGGAGCCCCGATGTGCTCGGCCAGGGTGCGGGCGAGCGCGTCGGGCAGCGACAGCACCTTGGCCGCCCCGAAGCCGGTCGGCTGGCCGCCGCCGATGCGGGAGAGCTGGCTGATCGCCTCCTCGAGCCGGCGCCGCGGGGTGAGCGGCGAGGGCAGCCGCAGCACCAGCGACACGAGACGCCCGAGCGCCTCCGCGACCGCCATGGTGTCGGAGCCCGCCTTGCCGACCTGCACGAAGACCTCGAACGGCTCGCCGCCCCCGTTGTCGTTCACGGTGATGAACGCGGTGCCGATCGGCGTCTCCATGCGGTAGGTGGCCCCGGTGAGGCTGTGGGGGCGCGGCTTCACTCCTCGGGCGGGCGGCTCGCCCGCCGCCGCGTCCGGGCGCAGCCCCACGTTCAGCACCTGGCTCCCCTTGGAGCCGTCGCGGAACACGGTGATGCCGAGACAGCCCAGGTCCCACGCGAGACGGTAGGCCGCGGCCACGTCCTCCTCGGTCGCGCTCTCCGGCAGGTTGATCGTCTTCGAGACGCCGTTGTCGGTGTGCTTCTGGAACGCGGCCTGGTGACGGACGTGCCAGATCGCGTCGATCTCGTGCGCGGTCTTGAAGATCTCGCGGACCGCCTCGGGCACGCCGGCCACGTCGTGGAGCGAGCCCCGGCGCGCGACCTCGGTCATGAGCGACTCCGAGTGGAAGCCGTGGCGGCGTGCCAGCCGCTCGAAGGTCTCGCTGAAGAACGGCAGCACCCGCTCGCCGTCCGGCCCCTTCACGCGGTGCTCGAAGGCGAGGGCGAAGACCGGCTCGATCCCGGACGAGCAGCCCGCGATCATCGAGATGGTCCCGGTGGGCGCGATGGTGGTCACGGTGGAGTTGCGGAGCGGCCGGCCGTGCCGGTAGATCGAGCGGCCCCAGTGCGGGAACGGTCCGCGCTCCTCCGCGAGGCGAGCGGACTGATCGTGCCCCTTCTCGTTGACGAAGGCCATGAGGCGCTCGGCCAGCTCGAGGGCCTCGTCGCTGTCGTACGGGATCCCGAGGGTGAAGAGCAGATCGGCCCAGCCCATGATGCCGAGCCCCACGCGCCGGTTGGCCTTCACCATCTCGTCGACCTGCGGCAGCGGGTACGGGTTCACCTCGATGACGTCGTCGAGGAACCGCACCGCCAGCCGCACCACCCTCTCGAGCTCGCTCCAGTCGATCTCCCAGCGCCCCGCCCGCTCGACCGCGAACTTGACCACGTTGATCGAGCCGAGGTTGCACGCGTCGTTCGGCAACAGGGGTTGCTCCCCGCATTGGTGGACCACGAGGCCGTTGGCGACCATCGAGTGGCTCTGCGGCTCGGTCAGGTCGTAGACCGCGCGCCGGCCCGCCGGCTCCACCGCGACGACCGCGTCGCTCCACTTCTGGGCGTAGGAGCCCGCGTAGCGCACCCCTTCGAGGCGGCGCTGCTTGTCGTTGAGGAACCCGACCTCGCGGAGGAAGCGCGAGCGCGACGCGCCGAAGATCCCCAGCTCGAAGAGCACCCCGTCGGAGCCGTACGTGCGGCGCCCGCCGTCCTTGGCCCGGTAGGCGAAGAGCCCCTCGCGGGGCGACCGCGACCGGTCCATCAGGCTGCTCTTGATCCCGAGGTTCAGGAGGAGGAGCTGGACCCCGCGCAGCAGATCGCGGCTCTTGGAGGTGAGCGCGATCCAGGAGCGGTTGGCCTTGGGGTTCTCCCGGACGGTGCCGTCGGCCGAGAAGAGCCCCTGGAGGAACCCCGCCACCGCGGCGCGCGGCGCCGTGAAGAGCGTCTCGGGCACCGTCTTGTGCGCGGCCTTCACCGGCCGGACGCCGAGCGACTCGAAGAAGCCCACGAAGAACTTGCCCGGGTACATGGCGTGTCGCACCCCGCGCGCTCGCGGCCACACCCGCGCCGGGCGCCCGTGCCAGCCGTCCATCGCGGCGGCGATGCGCGCGAGGGCCGCGTCGTGATCGAAGCCGAACGCAAAGCCCACCCGCGGGTACGTGCCGTCGCCCGCGCGAAGCCAGCCGTCGCCCACGAGCCAGCCGAGGACGAAGCCGAGGTCTTCGCTCCAGCGGGTCGGCAGGGCGTGGCGGTACCGGCGGCCGTTGCGCCCGATGAACTCGGCGGGCGTCTCCACCGGCAGGGCGTCGTCGGCCGGGAACGCGCCCGGGTCGCTCTGGATCCACACCCGATCGACCGCCACGCGCAGATCCCCGGCCGCGGCCCAGCCCCGATCGGTCATCAGCCGGTGGTCCGGCGTGCACGTGAGCTCGTATCCCGCCGCGGTCCGCACCGTGACCGTCTCGCGCTCGCCCGAGCGGAAGGCCCGGCTGATGGGCAGGCAGCTCTCGCCGTAGGCGGTCAGCGGCACGTCGTGGGTGCCCTCCCAGACCATCAGCCGGGAGGGCAAGAACCGCGGGTCGACCTTCACCGCGAGGCCGCCGGCCCCGTACCGCGAGGCGATGCGCTCCATCCGCAGGAGGCCGCGATCGGTGGCGACCAGCGCGTCCGCCGAGATGCACGGGTTGGTCGCCTCGATCAGCCCCAGGTCCGGCGTGGGATTCGCCGGGCTGCGGTTGATGCGATCGATGAAGACCATGCCCGGATCGCCGGAGCGCCACGCCGCGCGCACGATGCGCGCGAAGACGTCGCGCGCGCGCAGCCGTCCGGTGACCTGCCCGGTGCGCGGGTTGATCAGGTCGTACTCGCCGTCGGCGGCGAGGGCCTCCATGAACGTGTCGGTCGCCGCGACCGAGATGTTGAAGTTGGTGATCCCGCCGTCGAGCTTGCTCTCGATGAACTCGAGCAGGTCCGGGTGGTCGACGCGCAGGATCCCCATGTTGGCTCCGCGCCGCGCGCCGCCCTGCTTCACCGCCTCGGTGGCCGCGTTGAACACGCGGAGGAAGGACACCGGCCCCGACGCGCGCCCGCCCGTCGAGTGCACCACGTCGTCCTTGGGACGCAGCCGTGAGAAGGCAAAGCCGGTGCCGCCCCCCGACTGCTGGATGATGGCGGCCGCCTTCACCGACTCGAAGATCTCCTCCATCGAGTCGCCCACCGGCAGCACGTAGCAGGCCGAGTACTGGAGCGCGTTGTCCTTGCCCGCGTTCATGAGGGTGGGCGAGTTGGGAAGGAAGTACCCGTCGACCATCATGTCGTAGAAGGCGGTCGCCACCTCCGACACCCCGGCCGCGGTGCGCCCGAAGCGGGTCTCCGCCGAGGCGATGGCCACCGCCACCCGCCAGCACATCTCCTCCGGAGTCTCGCGGACCTGCCCCTGCTCGCGGGCCAAGTAGCGCTCGCCGAGCACCCGCAGCGCGGGCTCGGACCAGCGGCCCATCTTGGGCGGTCGGGTCATGGACGGCATGTTCTTACTTACCCCTCCCCTGGTATCCGGCGCCGGGAGGCCTCCCGCGCGTGGGGTACCCACCGGACTATCTCACAAACTTGACTACAGTCCAAAGGTCCCTACAATTGGGCGGAATTGACTTCTCCACGCAGATTCCCCCCATGTGCCTCCCGCCCCGGCCAGGACCTGGAGAAGCGGGACCGGGCGCGTGTTCCCGAATACGAGGCCCGAGGCGACGTCCACGCTTCACGTGAAGTCTCAGGGAGATCCGGCATGATGCGGGAGCGATTCGCTCTGTCCCTGGCGCTGGCCCTGACCCTGGGGGCGCTGCCGCCCGCGGTCTCGGCCCAGACGCCTCCCCCGGCGACCACGCCCCCCCCGGCTTCTCCTCCCCCGGCGGTGATGCAGACCCCTCCGTCGATGCCGCCGCGCGAGCCCCTGCCGCCGCCGCCCGGCATCCGCCCGTTCGCCACCCCGCAGGAGCTGGTGGGGCGCGAGCTGGGCCTGGAGGAAGCGGTCAACATCGGGCTCGAGAACGCCCCCGCGATCGTGGCCCGCATCAGCGACTACATCGCGTCCCAGCAGCGGGTGAACCAGGCCCTGGCCCCCCTCCTGCCCCAGCTGACCGGCTCCGGCAACTACGGCCGGCAGCGCTCGCTCAACACGTTCAGCGGCGACGCCACCTACAGCGACTTCGGATCGGCCAGCATCACCGCCTCTCAGCTCCTCTTCGACTTCGGCCGGACCTGGGCGGCCAAGGACGCGGCCAAGTCCAACGCGGTCGCGTTCAAGGAAATACTGGAGTCGCAGAAGCTCGACATCTCCCAGCTCGTGAAGACGCAGTACTTCACGCTGCTCCTCTCCAAGCGCCTGGTGCAGGTGAACCTGGCCGCGCTCGACCGCGCCGAGGTCAACCTCCGCAGCGCGCAGGGCTTCTTCCAGGTCGGCACCCAGCCCAAGAGCTTCGTCACGCGCGCCGAGGTCGACGTGGCCAACGGGCGGGTCAACGTGATCCGGGCCCAGAACGCGGTGAACCTGGCCCGGGTGGCGCTCAACGCGGCGATGGGCATCGCGGTCAACGCGCCGACCGAGGTGAAGGACCTGCTCTCCTACACCCAGTTCCCCCTCGTTCGCGACGAGATCATCGGCGAGGCGCTCCGCAACCGGCCCGAGTACCGGCAGGCCAAGGCGCTCGCCGACTCGGCCGACGCCTCGGTGCGGCAGACGTTCCGCGACTTCTTCCCCAATCTCTTCGGCAGCGGCACCTACGGCGTCGCCGGCATCACCGGCTTTCCCGCCGCCGACGCCCGGGGCACGAACGGCTTCGTCGACTCCGGCAACCAGTGGAACGTGGGCCTGACCCTCAGCTGGTCGATCTTCGACGGCGGCGGCAAGATCGCCCGCTACAAGGAAGCCAAGGCGAACCTGGAGGCCGCGAAGGCGCGGGTGCGGGACACCGAGCTGCAGGTCTGGCAGAACGTGGAGCAGTCGTACCTGAACCTCGGCGAGGCCGAGGAGCGGATCGGGGCCGCCCAGAAGGCGGTGGAGTCCGCGGAGGAGAACTACCAGCTGGCCCGGGGCCGCTTCGACGCGGGCGTGGCCAACATCATCGAGCTGACCGACGCGCAGCTGGCCCTCACCCAGGCCCAGTCGGACCAGGCCCAGGC
>DASZJM010000255.1:0-4473 GCA_035948165.1 Candidatus Methylomirabilota bacterium | reverse complement strand
GGCGAAGTCGTGCTTGTGGAACGGATGGTGAGAGCCCGGCTCGTAGCGGACCAGCCCCGCGTTGGGCGCGGTGGGGCGCTCCGGCGTCGGGTGGAAGAGCATCTTGCTCTCCTGCCCCGGCCAGCGCAGCGTCTCCCACGGGCGGTCGTCGACGTGCATCGTTTCCATCGGCTCGTGCTCGAGGTTGGACATGGGGTCTCCCCTCACTTCTTCGCGTTCACGCGGCCGAGCTCGGCGGTGAGGCAGCGCGCGACCCAGCCGTCCCGGCGCGCGGGGGTGATGACGTCGTCGGCCGCGCGCGGCGTGTAGCGCGCCAGCGCCTCCCAGCAGCGCTCGCGCGCGCGGGCGATGTCGAGGTCGGCCTGGAGCACCGCGACCGCCCGGCCCCGCTCGTAGTCCCAGCGCAGCGCCACCACCACCACCGCGAGCGCGGCGCCCACCACCATGATGATGAAGAGCGTTGCGGCCACGCCCTGCCACTGGCGGATGCGCCGCTCCGCGCTGTCGACCAGGCCGGAGACCTTCACCTCCAGCGGGCCGTTGACGTGCCGCACGATCTCCACCGCCCCGCGCGGCGAGCGGGGAACCAGCCGGTCCGGGCGCCCCCGCGGCGCGGGCGCCTCCAGGAGGGAGGGCTGTCGCGAATCCATCGCCTTCATCGTCGGGTCTCCTACCGCAGCTTCTCGCCGCGTTGGGTCACGAGCTCCAGGAACTGGCCGATCTCGACGTTCATGAGGTCGACGTCGGCCGGAAGAAATCCGCCCGCGGCCGCGTGGCCGGTGACGGATGACGGACTGATCGTGACGGTGCGCACGTCGCGGATGTAGCGCGCCGCCTCGAGGGGCTCCCAGTCGGGATTCAGCAGGTCCTTCACCCCGACCATGATCAGGGTCTTGGCCTTGATGGCCCGCAGGGCCTTCGCGTAGTCTCCGCCCATCCCGGGCGTGGTCGACACGTCGTGCGTCTCGTAGGCCCACGTCTGGTAGATGTAGTCGTTGGCGTCGAAGAGCGGGATCGCCGCGTCCTCCTGCTGCTTGAGCCAGGGCAACACGTCGAGCGGCTTCTCGAACTGGTACCGGTACATCTCGGGGGTGCGCGCGGCCAGGAAACCGACCACGTCGCGGAAGACCCGCAGGCCCTCGACCGGCGGCGCGGTGTAGTTGCCCCCGTTCCACGCGGGGTCGAGCATGATCGCCTTGCGGGAGGCGTCGACCACCACCGTGCTCCAGGCCGGGGTGCGGGCCAGCGGCACGATGGCCACCAGGCTGTCCATGAAGTCGGGGTGGCTCACCCCCCACTGGAGCGCCTGCATCCCGCCCATCGAGGGGCCGATGACCGCGGCGACCCGGGTGATCCCGAGTTTCTCGGTGAGCAACCGGTGCTGCGACTGCACCATGTCCCGCATGACGAAGCGGGGGAACTGCATCCGCGGCTGCGCCTTGCTGTTGCTGGGCGACGTGGTCAGCCCGTTGGAGATCGCGTCGGTGCAGATGATGAAGTACTTGGTGGGGTCGAGCGCCTTGCTGGGGCCGATCAGGAAATCGAGGCGATGGTGGTTGCCGGTGAGGGCGGTGACCATCAGGATCGCGTTGGATTTCTTCGCGTTCAGCGTGCCGTGGGTCACGTAGGAGATTGCGAAGTCGCGGATGACCTGCCCGCTCTCGAGCGTGAGGTCGCCCATCTGGTACAGCTGGTGCGGCGGGTCGGTCGGCCGGTGCGCCCGGGCCGCGGAGGGAGCGAGCACGCACACCACCAGCGCCATCAGCAGGCCGCTCAGCATCCCGATCGCGCGGTGTGTCATCATTCGGTGCCCCCCTTTCTAGCGCACTCGGAGCCGCGGGTCCAGCACGTCCCGCAATCCGTCGCCCAGGAGATTGAGGCTGAGCCCGGCGATCGTCAAGGCCAAACCGGGGAAGAGGCTCACCCAGAACGCCTCGCGGATGACGTTCTTGCCGCTCGCGATCACGTTGCCCCACGAGGGCACGTAGGGCGGTACGCCCACGCCGAGAAAGCCCAGGATCGCCTCGGCCAGGATCGCGTAGGCGAACACGAAGCTGCCCTGCACCAGCAGCGGCCCCACGCAGTTGGGCAGGATGTGGCGCAGCGCGATCGCGCCGTCGCGCCGGCCGAGCGCGCGCGCGGCCTGGATATAGTCGAGCTCGCGCAGGCTCAGCACCGTGCTGCGGATGAGCATGGCGGTGCGGGGCATGTAGACCACCGAGAGGGCCACGATCACGTTCCACACCCCGGGGCCGCGGGCGGCCATGAGCGCGATCGCGAGCAGGATGGCCGGGAAGGCCATGAGGCCGTCCATGCAGCGCATCACCGGCACGTCGAGCCGTCGCGAGTAGCCGGCGGTGAGTCCGATGACGATGCCGCCCGCGGAGGTGAGCAGCATGGTGGTGAGCCCGACCAGCAGCGACACCCGGCTGCCGTGGAGCACGAGGCTGTAGACGTCGCGCCCGAACTCGTCGGTGCCGAGGTAGTGCTCCGCGCTCGGGGGCTTGAGCCGGTTCGCCGGGACCAGGCGCGTGGGGTTGTAGCTCGAGAGCACGTCGGCGAACAGCGCGGCGCCCACCAGCACGAGCAGGATCGCAGCCCCGGTCACCACCGTGCCGTTGCGGGCCAGGCGGCGGACCCAGCGCTGCCGCTCGGTGAGGGGCTCAGTCATAGCGGATGCGCGGGTCGATGAAGGCGTAGAGCAGATCGACCACCAGATTGATGAGCACGTAGGTCGCGGCGGTCACCAGCACCACTCCCTGCACCACCGGGTAGTCGCGGCGCAGGATCGCGGAGATCACGAGGCGCCCGAGGCCGGGGATGTTGAAGACGATCTCGGTGATCACCGCGCCGCCGATGAGCACCGCGGTGGTGACCCCGATCACGGTCACCACCGGCACCAGCGCGTTGCGGAGGGCGTGCACGTAGGTGACCGCGCGCTGGGGCAGGCCCTTGGCCCGCGCGGTGCGCACGTAGTCCTGCTGGAGGGCCTCCAGCATGCACGAGCGGCTGATGCGGGCGATCAGGGCGGACTGGTTGAAGCCGAGCGAGACCGCGGGCAGCACCATGTAGCGCAGCGCGGTCGCCGGCTCGGTGAAGAGCGAGGCGTATCCCGCGGCGGGCAGCCAGCCCAGGCGCACCGCGAACAGGTAGATGAAGTTGAGGCTCAGCCAGAAGCCGGGGACGCACACCCCGAGCAGCGAGCCGATCATGAGCACGCGGTCCCAGATCGAGCCCCGGTGCGCGGCGGCCACGATGCCGGAGGGCACCCCGATCGCCACCGCCACCAGGAGCGCGCACGCCATCAGCACCAGGGTCGGCTCGGCCCGCTCCAGGATCGCGGTGGTCACCGGCCGGTCCAGGAAGTACGACTGGCCGAGGTCGCCGCGCAGGACACGGCCGTAGAAGCCGAGGAGCTGCTCGAGGATCGGCCCGTCGAGCCCGAGAGCCTTGCGGGTCGCGTCGATCTGGGTCGGGGTGGCGTCGGGCCCCAACATCACGCTCACCGGATCGCCGGGGATCAGGTGGATGAGGAAGAACACCACCGTCACCACCACCGCCATCACCGGGATGACGGCGAGGAGGCGGCGGACGAGGTAGGAAAGCATGAGGGCGGGTCAGGCCGCCCCGCGAACGGGCTGCCGCCTCAATTATTTATCCGCTCGGCTCGCCTTCGGCTGCACCTCGCCAAGCGCCAGGCTATTTCTCCAACCAGACATTGTAGAAGCGCACCCGCTCCGTCGACTCGTTGACGCCCTTCACGGTGTTGCGCGCGGCGCGGAGGCCGAACAAATCGCCATAGCGGATGACCGGCACCTTCTCGTAGAACTGGCGGGTCTGCTGCTCCCAGAGCGCCATGCGCTTCTTGGGGTCCGTCTCCCGCGCCAGCTCCTGCTGGATCTTCAGGATGCCCTCGTCGGTGGTCCAGCCCGGCCAGCTCGGGGTCAGATAGATGTGGTGGGTCGGGTCGTAGAAGGCGCCCATCCCGGTGGTGAAGACGTCGTACTCCTTGGAGTTGTTGCGGCGCTTGACGAGGGTGGCCCAGTCCACCACCTGCAGGTCGATGTTGAAGCCCACGTCCTCGAGCTGCTGCTTGGTGAGCAGCGCGAAGTCGTACATCCACTTGTACTCCTGGGTGGTCATGAAGCGGATCGGCTCCTTCTTGTAGCCCGCCTCCTGCAGGAGCCGCTTGGCCTTGTCGCGGTTGTGCTCGTCCCACGGCAGGCCCGAGATCTTGGTGTGCCAGGCGCTGATCTCCACCGGGGCGAGGCTGCTGTCCATCCGGTAGAACTCCTTCTTGCCACCCGCCACGTTCTTCATGATCGGCTCGATGTCGATGGCGGCCTGCCAGGCCTGCCGCAGCTTCTGGTTCGTCATCGGGCCTTCCTTCTTGTTGAAGACGGCCACGAGCCAGTAGTACGGCTTGGAGACGATCGGGTGCGCGTTGGGGTTGCCCTTCAGCCGGTCGTAGGC
>DASZJM010000254.1:0-2553 GCA_035948165.1 Candidatus Methylomirabilota bacterium | reverse complement strand
CGCGGCGATTGCCAGGAGCGCCTCGCCGAGTACCTGAAGAAGCCCCACCCCGGCTTCTTCTTCTACGTCGAGGCCCCCGGCTCGAAGAAATACGCGTGCGACGGAAGCGCCGAGGAGCGCGGGGAGTTCGAGCGGTACCCGGGGTCGGCCCAGCGCGCGTTCACCGCCTGCCAGAACACGGCCGACGACGGCGGCATCAAGGCGCGGTGCGAGGCGATCGCGGGCGGGACCACGATCCTGGCCCGATCGTACGCCGAGGCGCAGGCGCGGGACGACGCGGCCGGCCTGGTCCGGGACGCGACCCGCTGCGGCCAGCTCCCCCTCGGCCGGTGGTTCTGGGTGGAGCGTGCCTTCTGCGACATGCCGTGGCACGCCGCCGCCGCCAAGGGGGTGGTGATCTGGAATCACGGCATTCACGGCACGGTGGCGCAGCACGCGGCTTCGGTGCCGCCGGTCTTGAGGCTCCTGCAGGCCGGCGGATGGGACGTGATCAAGATCGCGCGCAACAATCTCGGGGAGACGACCGGGGAACAGTCACTCTATCGGGCAATCCAGCGGACCCAGGAGGAGATCGCCGCGCGCCGCCGCGAGGGCTACGCGAAGGTCATCCTGGCCGGGCAGTCCTTTGGCGGATACATCACGCTGGACACCGCGGAGTCCTCTCGGGACGTCTACGGCGTCGTCGCGATGGCTCCGGGCGTGCGGTTCGGCGGCACGGGCAGTCTGGACATGTCGGTGACGGAGCGGACGCTGGGCGCCCTCGCCGTCGATCGCCTGGCGCTGGTGTTCCCGCGGAACGACACGCTCTTCGGGAGTCAGGAGCGCGGGCCCGGGGCCGCGAAGGTCCTGGCGCGCCGCGACGGCTCCTTCCTGCTGCTCGACGAGACGCACGACATCGTCGACCACGGCGGCGGGACCACCGGCAAGTTCGCGGTGCGGTACGGGCCGTGTCTCGTCCGCTACCTGACGAGCCCCGAGGTGGGGAAGGGCCCGGCGCGCTGCGCCGAGGACGCGGCCGAGCAGCGCCGCGCGGCCGAGGCGCTGCTGCCCCGGCTCCCCGGCCGCGTGAAGCTCGCCCCCGCGTCCGCCGGCGCAGGCCCGGAGGGCGCCCTGTTCGGCCGGCAGTGGTACGGCATCCTCGAGCCGGCCGCGGAGGTCGTGTCGTTCGCGATCGTGGAGGTGGACGGCGTGGGCTCGCGCGCGCTGTTCGGCGTCGCCTCGGGCGGGCGGCGCGGCGGGCTCTACGAGATCACCACCGGGCCGGCGGGGGTGACGTTCCGCGTGGCCGACCGGGGCACCGTCACCGTGAAGGGTACGACGCTGACCTGGACCGCGACGGGCGGCCGGGCCTCGCATACCGCACGGCTTCATTCCCTGACCGAGCCCTAGACTGCGCCGGCGGTGCGGGCCGGCGTCGCCTTGACAGGGCCGCGCGGTCCGAGCAGTATCCGGGCGTGAGCGGGCCGGCCCTGATCCACGTCGTCGTCAGCGGGCTCGCCACCGGCTTCATCTACGCGCTGGTCGCCCTCAGCCTCGTGATCGTCTACAACGCCACCCGCACCGTGAACTTCGCCCAGGGCGAGCTGCTCATGATCTCCGCGTTCGTGGCGTGGACCGCGCAGCGCGCGGGCCTGCCGCTCGCGGCCGCGCTCGTGAGCGGCGTGGCCGCGGGCGGGCTCCTCGCGCTCCTGCTGGAGCGCGCGATCATCCGGCGCGCGGTCTCCGCCACCCACTGGGACGTGCTGATCATCACCCTCGGCCTCTCGCTCGCGCTGCGCGCCGCCGCCGGCATCGTGTGGACCAACGAGGAGCTGCCATTCCCCGCGCTGTTCTCGAACCGGCCGATCGCGATCGGCCCGGTGCGCGTCGCGCCGGTGTCCCTGGGCGTGATCGGAGCCTCGCTGATCCTGATGCTGGCCCTCGTCGCGCTCTTCCGCGCCACCCGCTTCGGGCGGGCGATGCGCGCGGTGGCGCAGAACCAGACCGCGGCGCGGCTCATGGGCATCAGCGTGGAGCGGGTGTACGCGGGCTCGTGGGTGCTGGCCGCGGTGGTGGGCGGGGTGGCCGGCGTGCTCATCGCCCCGGTGACCTTCCTCTCCACCAAGATGGGACTGATCGCGATCAACGGCTTCACCGCCGCGGTGCTGGGCGGCTTCGGCTCGCTGCCCGGCGCGGTGGCGGGCGGCATGCTGCTCGGGGTGATCGAGAACCTCGCCCCGTTGTACCTGCCCACCGGCATCCGCTACTCGGTGCCGTTCCTGGTGATGATCGCGATCCTGGTGGCGCGCCCGCGCGGCCTCTTCGGCACGCTCGAGCGGAGGAAGGTCTAGTGCGCGCGACCGCGTGGGCGGTGGGCGGAGCGGCCGCGCTGGGGTGGCCGCTGGTGGCGCCGCGGTACTTCGTCTTCCTCGTGACCCTGGTGGCGGTGAACGCGGTGGTGGCCATCGGCCTCAACCTGCTCTCCGGCTACACGAACCAGCTCTCGTTCGGTCACGCGGGCTTCCTCGCGGTCGGAGCCTACACCGCGGCGATCCTCACCCTGCGCGCCCCCGC
>DASZJM010000253.1:0-3449 GCA_035948165.1 Candidatus Methylomirabilota bacterium | reverse complement strand
CGCGCGGTCACGTCGTAGGTCTGGCCCACGTCGAAGGCGGGCGAGTCGGAGCGCTCCGGCTGGTTGGTGTCGAGCATGCAGAGCCAGCGCGAGCCCCCCACCAGCGCGGGCAGGGTGAACTTCACCACGTCGGAATACGCGTTCATCACCAGCAGGAGGGTCGCGTCGCCCGCCTGCCGCTTGATCCCGCTCTCCTGCCCGCGCCCGTCGAGCAGCATCCCGAAGCAGAGCATGTGCGGATCGTCCCACTGCGCCCGCTCCATCTCGGAGCCGTCCGCGTTGATCCACGTCACGTCCTTGACCTGCAGCTCCTCGTTCCACTGGGCGGTGAGGAAGCGCCCGCGCCGGAGGATGGGGAAGGCGTGGCGCAGGAAGGTAAGGCGGCGCACGAAGGCGATCAGGGCCCGCCCCTCGTCGCCGATCTCCGGCCACTCGAGCCAGCTCACTTCGTTGTCCTGGCAGTAGGCGTTGTTGTTGCCGCGCTGGGTGTGGCCGAACTCGTCGCCGGCCAGGATCATGGGGGTGCCGCGGGCCAGGATCACGGTGGCCAACATGTTGCGCTTCTGCCGCGCGCGCACCGCGCGGATGGCCGCGTCGTCGGACGGCCCCTCCACCCCGTAGTTGAACGAGAGGTTGTTCGAGCTGCCGTCGCGGTTGTCTTCCCCGTTGGCCTCGTTGTGCTTGTCGTTGTAGGAGACGAGGTCGTTGAGGGTGAAGCCGTCGTGGGCGGTGACGAAGTTCACGCTCGCCCACGGCTTCCGCCCGCGCTCGTTGAACCGGTCGGCGGAGCCGGCGAGCCGCGAGGCGAGGTCGCCCACCTTGCCGTCGTCGCCCCGCCAGTAGGCGCGCACCGTGTCGCGGAAGCGGTCGTTCCACTCGGCCCAGCCGGGCGGGAACGCGCCGACCTGGTAACCGCCCGGCCCCAGGTCCCACGGCTCCGCGATCAGCTTCACCTGGTTGAGCACCGGGTCCTGGCGGCAGGAGTCGAGGAAGCCGCCGCCCTGGTCGAAGCCGTAGGGCTCGCGGCCCAGGATGGTGGCGAGGTCGAAGCGGAACCCGTCGACGTGCATCTCGGTGACCCAGTAGCGCAGGCTGTCGGTCACCATCTGCAGCACCCGCGGGTGGCTCAGGTTCACGGTGTTGCCGGTACCGGCGTCGTTGATGTAGCGGCGCGCCTGGTCGGGCAGCAGCCGATAGTAGGATGCGTTGTCGATCCCCTTGAACGAGAGCGTCGGCCCCCGCTCGTTGCCCTCCGCGGTGTGGTTGTAGACCACGTCGAGGATGATCTCGAGCCCCGCGTCGTGGAGATGCGCCACCATCTGCTTGAACTCGGAGGCATCGCCGTTGGCGAAGTAGCGGGGCTCGGGGGCGAAGAAGCCGATGGTGTTGTACCCCCAGTAGTTGGTGAGCTTCTTGTCGAGCAGGTAGCCGTCGTCGACGAAGGCGTGGATCGGCAGCAGCTCGATCGCGGTGACCCCGAGGGCCTTCAGATGCTCGAGCACGTCCCACCACGCGAGCCCCGCGTAGGTACCGCGGAGCGCCTCCGGCACGAGCGGGTGGCGCTTGGTGAGCCCCTTGACGTGGGCCTCGTAGATGACGGTGCGCTCCCACGACGTGCCGGGCCGGCGGTCGCGCGTCCAGGTGAAGGCGGGGTCGATCACCCGGCACTTCGGCACGAACGGGGCGCTGTCGCGCGCGTCGAACGAGAGGTCCTCGTCCTTGTGGCCGATGGTGTAGCCGAAGATCTCGGGTCGCCACTGGAGCCTGCCCAGGTGGCCCTTGGCGTAGGGATCGAGCAGGAGCTTGTTCGGGTTGAAGCGTTGGCCCGCCGCCGGCTCGTAGGGCCCGTGCACCCGGTAGCCGTAGAGCGCGCCCGCAGGCAGATCGCGCAGGTACCCGTGCCAGACCTCGTCGGTGTACTCGGGCAGCTCGATGCGCTCGAGCTCGCGCGCGCCGGTCGAGTCGAAGAGGCAGAGCTCGACCTTGGTGGCGTGCGCGGAGAAGAGCGCGAAGTTGACGCCGAGCCCGTCCCAGGTGGCTCCGAGCGGGTTCGGCAGGCCTTCGCGGATCCGAGGCCTCGAGTTGGCCATGCGTGTCGCGCTCCCGCCTCCGAGCACTACAGGAGGCCGACCTCGCCCAGGTACCGGCGCACGCCCGGATGCAAGAGCTCCGGCCGCGCCACCGCGGCGACGGTGTTGGCCGCGGTGGTCTCGCGCGCCTGGGCCAGTCGCGCGCCGAGCGCGGCCTCGCCCCGGTGGAGCGCGCGGGCCAGCCGATAGCCCACGTCGTCGGCCAGCGTCGGCCGCGCCATGATGAAGCTCCACGAGCCCACCGAGTGCAGCTCGGCGGTCTGGCCGGGATAGGAGCCGGCGGGCACCAGCATCAGCCTGAGAAACGGGTGCTTGCGCTGGATCCGCTGGATGCCGTCGAGATCGGGCACCAAAAAGCGCGCGCCCGCCGGGCCGCGCGCCACCGCGGTGAAGCCGGGCCAGCCGATGCCGCCGCCCCACAGCGCGGCGGCCCGTCCGTCCATCACCATGGCGGGGCCGTCGCCCGCCGCGTCGAGGAGCACCGCCTGGAAGTCGCGGTCGCGGTCGAGCCCGAGGCCGTCGAGCACGTAGCGGGCGAGGATGATGAGCCCCGAGCCGCGCGCCCCGAACGCGACCGGCAGTCCCTTGAGGTCCTCGATCGACCGGTAGGGCGAGTCGGCCCGCACCACGAACATGCCGGGCGTGGAGTACATCGCGGCGAGCACCCGCAGGTCCGCGGGGGCGCGGCCGACGCCGGCCAGCGCCTCGTGGACGACCTCGCCCTGCACCAGGGCCAGGTCGAGCGAGCCCGCCTCGAGCAGCGGCACGTTCTCGGTCGAGCCCTTCGTGTTGCGCGGCTGCACGTCGAGGGTGGCGTCCACCTCGTTGATGGTATCGGCCACCGCCTGCCCGTAGACGGGAAACCCGCCGCCGGGGGTGGCGGTGCCGAGCGTCACGACGGTGCGGTCCGCGGACGACGCGCTCACGGCGCGTACGGTACCACAGGTGCGTGGGAGCGCGAGCCGCGTCGCCTCCCTGCGCGCGGTCCCGTTCTGTTCTACAACGGACAGCGGGACGCAGGAGGACGTAGGTGGATGAAAAACATAGGAACTGATCCGGATCCGAAAGGTTCTGGACGCCGGAAAACAACCCTGGACACCCACAATGTGGGTGGAGGAGAACACTCCATGAAGATGATCGAGCTGATGGTGGCGGCGGTCCTGGTGATCGCCCTGGGAGGCTGCGCGGCGATCTCGACCGCGTACCGGCAGAAGAAGGGGGCGGGTAGCAAGCCGGCCGCCGACCCCAAGGTGACCGCATGAAGACCGAGGTGTTGGAGCAGCCGGTCGTGATCCTGACGCTGGCCCAGCGGATCGGGGCCCTCCACCGGGACATCGAGGGCCGCAACGAGGAGATGTA
>DASZJM010000252.1:0-10240 GCA_035948165.1 Candidatus Methylomirabilota bacterium | reverse complement strand
CAGGAGCTGATCCCGCGTGATCCCCGCGTTGTTCACCAGCACGTCGATGCGCCCGAAGCGCTCCCGGGTCGCCTCCACGAGGCCGTCCGCGTCCTCGCGCTTCGCCGCGTCCGCGGCCACCGCCATCGCGGGCGCGCCCAGCGATTCCAGCTCTTTGACCGCCGCCTCGAGGCGCGCCGCGTCGCGGCCAGAGACTACCACGGAGGCGCCGTCCTCTGCCAGCAACCGGGCGATCGCGAGCCCGATGCCACGGTTGCCGCCGGTGACGATGGCGACCTTGCCGGCCAGGGTCTTGGCCTCGCTCACGCCGGGCCCCCGGCCAGCGCGGCCATCGCCTTGTCCAACGACGCCGGATCCTCCACCGCGTGGCCGCGCACGCCGTCCAGGATGCGCTTGAGCAGGCCGGTCAGGACCCGCCCCGGGCCCACCTCGAGGAACGCGGTGGCCCCCTCGCGCTGCAGGCGCTCCGTGCAGTCGGTCCAGCGCACCGGGCTCGCCACCTGCTGGACCAGGAAGGGCTTCACCTCGTCGGCGGAGGTGGTGACCCCGCCGTCGACGTTGCGCACGATCCGGATGCGGGGCGCCGAGACCGCGACCCGGTCGAGCTCGGCGGCCAGGCGATCCGCTGCCGGCTTCATGAGCGCGCAGTGGAAGGGCGCGCTCACCGGCAGCATCACGCTCTTCTTGCCCCCGCGCGCGCCCGCCCCCGCCACCGCGCGCTCCACCGCGGTGCGGTGGCCCGCCACCACGATCTGGCCGGGCGAGTTGATGTTGGCCACGCCCACCACCTCGCCCTGCGCGGCCTCCGCGCACACCTGCTCGGCGATCGGCAGGTCGATCCCCATCAGGGCCGCCATGGCCCCGGTGCCCACTGGGACCGCCTCCTGCATGAACTCGCCGCGCCGCCGCACCAGGCGCACCGCCTCCGCGAAGCCGAGCGCCCCGCCCACGACCAGCGCGGAGTACTCGCCCAGGCTGTGGCCCGCCGCGAGATCCGGCGTCACCCCACGCTCGGCGAGAGCGGCCGCCGCGGCCACGCTCGCGGTGAGCACCGCGGGCTGGGTGTTGGCGGTCAGGGCCAGCTCCTCGGCCGGCCCCTCGAAGCAGAGGCGCGAGAGCGGGAAGCCGAGCGCGGCGTCGGCCTCGGCCCACACCGCGGCCGCCCCCGGCGAGGCCTCCGCGAGGGCGCGGCCCATCCCGACCTCCTGC
The DNA here is from genome assembly GCA_035948165.1 of Candidatus Methylomirabilota bacterium. GTDB lineage: Bacteria > Methylomirabilota > Methylomirabilia > Rokubacteriales > CSP1-6 > CAMLFJ01. The sequence goes on along the minus strand of DASZJM010000252.1, from coordinate 9,031 downwards.
GAGCCCTGGCCGGGGAAGAGGAAGGCGAGCGCGCCGGCTACCATCGCAGCAGCGCGGCTCCCCAGGTGAAGCCCCCGCCGAAGGCGGCGAGCAGGATCAGGTCGCCCGGCTTCACGCGCCCGCCCACCCACGCCTCCTCGAGGGCCACGTAGACCGAGGCGGCGCCGGTGTTGCCGTAGCGCTCCACGTTCACCATCACCCGGTCCATCGGCACCTTGAGGCGCTTCACCGCCGCCTCGATGATGCGCAGGTTCGCCTGGTGGGGCACGAAGAGGTCGAGGTCGGCGGCGGTGAAGCCGTTGTTCTTCAGGATGCGCTCGGCGCACTCGCCGAACATGCGCACCGCGACCTTGAAGACCTCGTTGCCCTTCATCTTGGCGAAGTGCTGGCGCTGCTCGACCGTCTCGTGACTGGCCGGGCGCAGCGAGCCTCCCGCGGGCTGGATCAGGAGCTCGCCGTAGCGGCCGTCCGAGTAGAGATCGGTGTCGATGATCCCGTTGTCGTCGGTGGCGGGCCGCAGCACCGCCGCGCCCGCCGCGTCGGCGAGCAGGATGCAGGTGCCGCGATCGGTGAAGTCGGTGATGCGCGAGAGGCACTCGGCCCCGATGCAGAGCACGGTGCGGTACTTGCCGGTCTGCACGTACTGGGCGCCCATCGACAGGCTGTACACCGAGCCCGAGCACGCCGCGTAGACGTCGACCGAGCCCGCGTTGCGGCAGCCGAGGCGGTGCTGCACCAGGTTCGCGGTGGTCGGAAAGTGCATGTCTCCCGCGGTGGTGCCCACCACGATGAAGTCGATCTCCTCGGGGGTGACCTGGGCCCGCTCCATCGCCTGCTGGGCGGCCCGGAGGGCGAGGTCCGCCGGCCCCTCCCCCTCCTCGACGATGTGGCGCTCGCGGATGCCGGTCCGCTGGACGATCCACTCGTCGGAGGTGTCCACCATCGTCTCGAGCTCTTTGTTCGTGAGGATCCGCTTGGGCGCGTAGGCTCCGATGCCGACGATGCGGGCGCGGGTCATTCGCGGCCTCCCTCCCGACCCTCGGCGAGGACTGCCTCGGCCTCGAGCGCGGTCTTGATATGCTGGTTCACGTCGTTGCGAACCCACTCCGCCGCCACCCGCACCGCGTTCTTGATCGCCTTCACCGGCGAGGCGCCGTGGCAGATGATCGCGGCCCCGTTCATGCCGAGCAGCGGGGCCCCGCCCATCTCAGTGTAGTCGACCCGCCGCTTGAGGCGCGCGAACGCGCGCTTGGAGAGCGCCGCGCCCGCCACCGACAGGATGTCGCGGGTCAGCTCCTCGCGGATCATCGCGGTGAGCATCTCGGCCAGGCTCTCGGAGACCTTCAGGCAGACGTTGCCGGTGAAGCCGTCGGTCACCACCACGTCGCAGCGCCCGTTGTAGATGTCGCGCCCCTCGATGTTGCCGATGAAGTTGAGCGACGAGCCGCGCAGGTCCTCGAACGCTTCCTTGGTGAGGTCGGTGCCCTTGCCCTCTTCCTCGCCCACCGAGAGCAGCCCCACCCGGGGGTTGTCCTTGCCCACGATGTGGCGCGAGTACACGTGGCCCATCACCGCGAACTGGAAGAGCTGCCGCGGCTTGGGGTCCACGTTGGCACCCGCGTCGATGAGCACGGTGTAGCCCGAGAGGCTCGGCAGCGGCGCCGCGATCGCGGGACGGTCCACCCCGGGCAGCACGCCCATGACGTACATGCTGATCGCCATCGCCGCCCCGGTGTTCCCCGCCGAGACGAGGGCGCCACACTCGCCGTCCTTCACCAGCTCGGCGGCCACCCGCAGCGACGAGTCGCGCTTGCGCCGCAGCGCCTGCGAGGGCGCCTCCGCCATGCCCACCACTTGCGAGGCGTGCCGCACCGAGACCGGCAGGTCCTGCGCGCCGAGCCGCACGATCTCGCGCTCGATGGCCGCGCGGTCGCCCACCAGCACCGAGGCGAGGCCGAACTCGCGGCAGGCCGCCACCGCCCCCTCGACCACGACGGCAGGGCCGAAATCGCCTCCCATGGCGTCGACCGCGATCTTCATGGCGCCGATCTTATGGCACGGCTCGGTCCAGCCGGAAAGAACTATTCTCCCTCGACCGAGATGACTTCGCGCCCCTTGTAGAAGCCGCAGTGGGGGCAGATCTGGTGCGGCGGCTTGACCTCGCGGCACTGCGGACAGAGCGAGCGGCTCGGGGCGACCATCTTGTAGTGCGTACGCCGCTTGCGGCCCCGCGTCTTGGAATGGCGTCGCTTGGGAAGAGGCATCGGGTCTCCTATCTATCTCGTCCGCTCGGCCCAGTCCTTGAGGGCCGCCCAGCGCGAATCGAGCGCGGGCGTCTCGCACGCGCAGGCCGTGATGTTGCGGTTGCCGCCGCACACGGGGCACAGGCCCCGGCAGTCCTCACGGCAGAGGGGCTTCATGGGCAGCGCCAGGGTGGTCTCGGTCTCGAGCAGGGCCGTCACGTCGAGCTGGCCGTGCTGGTAGACGTCCGTGTCCAGGTCGTCCCGGGCCAGCTCCCGCTCTTCGCCGCGGCTGGCCGGGGCGGGCACGAACCGGGCATCGACGGTCGGGTGCACCGTGACGGTGTAGAACTCGAGGCAGCGGCCGCAGTGGAGCGGCACCCGGGCCTCGATGTCCCCCCGCACGAAGACGACGTCGCCGTCCTTCTCGACCGTGAGCGACAGGTCGTCGAGCGCCCACGTCGCGTCCTGGAAGGGGCGGGGAAACTCCTCGATGCCCTCGATGCGCAGACCCTCATCGGGGATGTCGGAGACTTGGATGATCACGTGAACGACCCCTAACTTTCTGTCAATTAAGGCGTTTTTCTATGGACGCGTCAGTATAATCGCGGGGTTACCCCTTGTCAACCTAATTGCCCCCGCAAGGCCGGTTGCTTGACGGTCCTGGACCCGGCTGCTACCCTTCGATCGGGAGGACCGACCCCATGGGCAACCTCGTGAAAACCGGAGTCTTGCTGGCTGCCCTGACGGTGCTGCTCGTGCTCATCGGCGGGGCTCTCGGCGGTCAGCACGGCATGCTGCTCGCCTTCGGCCTGGCCATGGTCATGAACCTGGGCAGCTACTGGTTCTCGGACAAGATCGTCCTGTCGATGTACGGGGCCAAGCCGGTGGACGAGGCGCAGGCCCCCGGCCTCTACCGCATCGTCCGCACCCTGGCCACGCGGGCCGGCATCCCGATGCCGCGCGTCTACGTCATCGCGGAGGAGACGCCCAACGCCTTCGCCACCGGGCGCAACCCCCAGCACGCCGCCGTCGCGGTGACCGAGGGCATCCTGCGGGTCATGAGCGAGGAGGAGCTGGAAGGGGTCTTGGCTCACGAGCTCTCCCACGTCCAGAATCGCGACACCCTGATCATGGCCATCGCGGCCACGCTCGCCGGCGCCATCACCTACCTGGCGCACATGGCGCAGTGGGCGATGATCTTCGGCGGCGGCCGGCGCGACAGCGACGAGGAGGGCGGCGGAGGGGGCGTCATCGGCGGGATCCTGATGATCGTGCTCGCCCCGCTGGCAGCGACCCTCATCCAGCTCGCGGTCTCGCGCTCGCGTGAGTTCCAGGCCGACGCCAGCGGCGCCCGCATGGCGGGCCAGCCGTGGGGGCTCGCCAAGGCGCTCGAGAAGCTCGAGATGGCCTCGAAGGTCGCGCCGATGCCGGCCACTCCCGCGACCGCGCACCTCTTCATCGTCAACCCGTTGACCGGGAGCGGTATCGCCACGCTCTTCTCCACGCATCCGCCCATCGCCGAGCGGGTGGCGCGCCTGCGCGCCATGGCCTCGTCCCAGGCCCGGTAGCTCGATCGGCGAGCCGACGACCCGCACGATTCGCACCACCGGGGAGACGGGCGACCGTCTCCCCTTTTTCACGGACATGATCGCGGCGCAGGATCTCCGGAAGACCTACGGGCCCACGCTCGTGCTCGACGGCGTCTCGTTCCAGCTGCCGCGCGGCCAGTGCCTGGCGCTGCTGGGCCCCAACGGCGCGGGCAAGACCACGCTGCTCCGCCTGCTCGCCACGCTGCTGCGCCCGACCGCGGGCGCGCTCCAGATCGCCGGCGTCGACGCCCTGCGCGAGCCCGACCGGGTGCGGCCGCTGCTGGGCGTCGTGGCGCACGGCTCCTACGTCTACGAGGACCTGACCGCGCGGGAGAACCTGCGCTTCTGGGAGACCATGCGCGGCGGCGACGCCTCCCCCGCCCGTCTCGCCGCCGCGCTCGCCCAGGTGGAGCTCGACGCGGTGGCGGAGGAGCGCGTGCGCACGTTCTCGGCCGGCATGAAGCGGAGGCTCGGGCTGGCCCGCGTGCTCCTGGCCGAGGCGCGTCTGCTGCTGCTCGACGAGCCCTTCACCGGGCTCGACCGGCGCGGCCGCAAGTGGCTGAACGAGTTCCTGCTCGCGTTCAAGGCGGGCGGCGGCACCGCGGTGGTCGCCACGCACAGCTTCGGCGGCAGCCTCGGCGTGGGCGACCGCATCGGCATCCTCGGCCAGGGCCGGCTCCTGCTGGACCGGCCCGCCGCCGACCTGTCGCCGGAGGAGCTGCACCGGCTCTACGAGGGCCTCACCGAGGGCGCGGAGGCCGCCCCGTGAGCTACGCCCGGCGCGCCTGGATCGTCTTCCACAAGGACCTGCTCGTGGAGCGGCGGTCGAAGGAGCAGACCAACGCGCTGCTCTTCTTCTGTCTGCTGCTCCTGTTCCTCTTCCAGTTCGCGCTCGGCCCGGACCGCGACCGGCTCGCCGCCGCGCTGCCCGGTCTCCTCTGGCTCGGCTTCATCCTGGCCGGCCTGCTGGGCCTCGGGCGGAGCTTCCTCGCCGAGCGCGAGAACGACTGCTGGGAGGGGCTGCGGCTGACCCCGGGGGACAAGTCGGCGATCTATCTCGGCAAGCTCGCCGGAAACTGTGTGCTGATGACCGCCGTCGAAATGGTGCTGGTGGTACTCTTCGGCGTGTTCTACAACGTGGATCTGTGGACGCCGGCCGCGCCCCTGGCCCTGGTGCTGGGCCTGGGCACGATCGGGCTCGCCGCGGTGGGCACGCTCTTCGCCGCGATGACCACGCAGGTGCGCGCCCGCGAGCTGCTCTTCCCGGTGCTGCTGCTGCCGGTGCAGGTGCCGGTGCTGCTGGCCACCGTGAGCGCGACGCAGGCCCTGCTGCTGGGCCAGCCGCTCGCCGACGCGGCCCACTGGCTCAAGCTGCTCGCCGGGGCCGACGCGGTCTACGTGACGATCGGGCTGCTCACCTTCGAGTTCGTGCTCGAGGGCTGAGCCGGGAGAGGACATGACGCGCGCGCTCGGCTGGCTGGCGGCACTGGGGCTGCTGGCGGGACTGGCGGCCGGCTTCGGCTACGCGCCCCGCGAGGCGGTGCAGGGCAACGTGCAGCGCATCATGTACCTGCACGTGCCCTCGGTGCTCACCGCCTACCTCGCCTTCGCCCTCGTGCTGCTCGGCAGCATCGCCTACCTGGCCACGCGCCGCCCCGGCTGGGACCGCCTCGCCGGCTCGGCCGCCGAGATCGGCGTGCTCTTCACCGGGCTCACCATCGTCTCCGGCTCGATCTGGGGCAAGCCCACGTGGGGCACGTGGTGGACGTGGGACGCGCGGCTCACCTCGACCGCGGTGCTCTTTCTCGTCTACGTGGGCTACCTGATGCTGCGCGGCCTGATCGACGACCCGGAGGCGCGCGGCCGCTACGCGGCGGTGGTGGGCATCCTGGGCGCGGTCAACATCCCGATCGTGCACTTCTCGGTGAAGTGGTGGCGCGCGCTCCACCAGCCCTCCACGATCCTGGGCCCCGAGCCCTCGCCGATCGACCCCGCCATCGGGCTCGCGCTCTTCGTGAACTGGATCGCCTTCACCCTGCTGTTCGCCTACTTCCTGTCGCGGCGGATCGAGATCGCCCGGCTCGAGGAGCAGACCTGATGCCGGCCAACTGGAGCTACGTGATCGCCGCCTACGGCATCGCCGCGGTGGCGCTCTTCGGCTACTGGCGCCACCTCGCGCGCCGGGCCCGGGCCCTCGCCGCGCGGCCGCGGGCGGCCAAGGCGCGGGCCGCGTGAACCGCAAGGCCAAGTTCATCGTCGGCGGCCTCGTCATCGTGGCCGCGCTCGCCTACCTGATCTACGCGGGAGTGAGCCAGTCGGTGGTGTACTTCGTCACCCCGTCGGAGCTGGGCGCGGCGCCGGTCGCGGGCAAGTCGTACCGGCTGGGCGGCATGGTCCTGCCCGGCACCCTCAAGTGGGACGCCAGGAGCCTCGACCTGCGCTTCACGCTCTCCGACGGCCAGGCCTCGGTGCCGGTGCGACACCGCGGCACGCCGCCCGATCTCTTCGCGGAGAACCGCGGCGCGGTCGTGGAGGGCACGTGGAGCCACGACGGCTACTTCCAGGCCACCACGATCCTGGCCAAGCACTCGGAGGAGTACAAGGCGCCGCACGATGGGAGCCAGGCCGGCTACAAGGAGCTGCTCAAGACCTTGAAAGGGTCGGAGAGAAAGCCATGACGCCCGAGCTCGGCTACGCCGCGACCGTCGCGGCCCTGATCCTGGCGGTCTACGGCTCCGGCGCGGCGGCCCTGAGCGCCGTCCGCGGGCGCGCGGACCTGCGCCGGTCCTCGGAGCGCGCGGCGGTCGGCGTCTGGCTGCTGGTCACGACGTGCATGGCGCTGTTGATCTACGCCTTCCTCACCTTCGACTTCTCGGTGCGCTACGTGGCCGGCAACACCAACCTGGGCACGCCCTTCTACTACCGGATCACCGCGGTCTGGGGCGCGCTCGAGGGCTCGATCATCCTCTGGGCCTTCATGCTCTCGATCTACACCCTGATCGTGGTGGCGCGCTATCGCCGCACCCAGCCCCAGCTCTACCCGTGGGTGCTCGCGGTCATGCTGGGCATCTCCGCCTTCTTCCTCCTGGTCATGACGATCCCGGCACCGCCCTTCGAGCGCCTCTCGCCGATTCCCGCCGACGGTCGCGGCCTCAACCCGCTGCTCGAGGACTCCGGGATGATCACCCACCCGGTGGCGCTCTACCTGGGCTTCACCGGCTTCACGGTGCCGTTCGCCTTCGCGATGGCCGCGCTGATCATCGGGCGCACCGGCGACGAGTGGATCACCATCACCCGGCGCTGGACCATCGTGGCCTGGTACTTCCTCTCGCTGGGCCTGCTGATCGGCGGCTGGTGGAGCTACCACGTGCTGGGCTGGGGCGGCTACTGGGCGTGGGATCCGGTGGAGAACGCGGCCTTCATGCCGTGGCTCACCGGCACCGCATTCCTGCACTCGGTGATGATCCAGGAGCGGCGGCGCATGCTGAAGCTCTGGAACCTCACCCTGATCATCCTCACCTTCAGCCTCACCCTCTTCGGCACCTTCCTCACGCGCTCCGGCATCATCGGCTCGGTGCACGCCTTCAGCCAGGGCTCGGTCGGCCAGTTCTTCCTGGGCTTCCTGGCCCTGATCGTCCTGGGCGCCTTCTCGCTGCTCGCCTGGCGGCTCGAGCGCCTGCACGCGCAGGGCGAGCTCGACTCGATCGTCTCGCGCGAGTCCGCCTTCCTGCTGAACAACCTCTTCCTGGTGGCCGCCGCCTTCACGGTGTTCTTCGGCACCGTGTTCCCGCTGCTCTCCGAGGCGATCAAGGGCACCAAGGTCAGCGTGGGCGCCCCGTTCTTCAACCTGGTGAACATCCCGATCTTCCTCGCGCTGATCTTCCTTATGGGCGTGGGCCCGCTCATCGCCTGGCGCCGCGCCTCGGCCGAGAACCTCCGTCGCAACTTCCTGAAGCCGGTGGCGATCGGCATCGTGGCCGCCCTGGTGTGCCGCCTCGCCGGCGTGGCCAACGCGCTGGTGCTGCTCTGCCTGGCGCTCGTGGTCTTCGTGGCCGCCACCATCGCGCTCGACTTCGCCCGCGCCGCCCGCGCGCGCCGCCGTAGCGGCGACGGCTGGCTCGACGCCACGTGGGGCCTGGCGCTCCGGCAGAACCGGCGCTACGGCGGCTTCGTGGTGCATCTGGGCATCCTGGTCGTCGCGCTCGGCGTCGCGGGCTCGCAGGCGTGGTCCACCCAGACCGAGGCCACCCTGAACCGTGGCGAGTCGATGGAGCTGGCCGGCTACACCATCCGCTTCGAGGGCCTGGAGGGCGTCGAGGAGTCGAACCACGCCAAGGTGGTCGGCACCTTCACCGTCGCCGACCGCAAGGGCCCCTACACCGTCCTCACGCCGGCCAAGAAGTTCTACCCGCAGGAGCAGACCCCGATCGCGGCGGTGGACTATCGCCTGGGCTTCATGGAGGACCTCTACCTGGTGCTGGGCGAGTTCGCGCGCGACGGCTCCCACGCCACCATCAAGATCCAGGTCAACCGCATGGTCTCCTGGCTCTGGATCGGCGGCTTCCTCCTGACGCTGGGCGCGGCGCTCGCCATCCTGCCGGAGCCGCGGCGGAAGCCGGCGGTGGCGCACGCGGGGCAGACCGCCCCCGCATGAGCGGCCGCTCCCGCGTCCTGCGCTGGGCGATCCCGCTGGCGGTGGTGCCGGTGCTGGTGCTGCTCGCCTACGGCTTCCGCACCGATCCGCGCGACATCCCCTCGCCGCTCGTGGGCAAGCCCGCGTCTCCGTTCAAGCTGACCGCGTTCGACGGCAAGCCGCTCTCGCTCGAGGCCCTGCGCGGCCGGGTGGTGATCGTCAACTTCTGGGCCTCGTGGTGCTACCCCGCCTGCTACGAGGAGGCACCCAGCCTCGAGCGCGCGTGGAATGCTTACAAGGACCGCGGCCTCGTGATGGTGGGCATCAACTACCAGGACAAGGACGAGCCGGCCAAGCGCTTCCTGACCCAGTTCGGCCACACGTTCCCCAACGCGCCCGACCCGGGCAGCCGCGTCTCGGTGGACTACGGCGTCTACGGCGTGCCGGAGACCTACTTCATCGACAAGAAGGGCCGCATGCGCTTCAAGCAGGTGGGCCCGGTCAGCGACGAGATGCTCAAGCAGCAGATCGAGCGGCTGCTCGCGGAGGCCGCGTGAGCCGGCGCG
>DASZJM010000251.1:0-2544 GCA_035948165.1 Candidatus Methylomirabilota bacterium | reverse complement strand
CGCGCCGGCTCGGCGGCGCGGCCATCCGCCGCGGCGACGACGAGCAGCGCGAGCCCGAGCGCGACGATCCAGGCCCTCACGGTCATTGCGGCGTCCTCCCGATCTTCTTATACTCCCGCCGTATGCGCGCGCGCTCGTCCCCGGTCCGGCTCTGGGTGTGTCTGCTGCTGACCGCGCTCGCGCCGGGTGGCGCCGCGCACGCGGGCGAGACGTACACTCTCCGCGCCCTCGCGCGCACCGGCGACGCGGCCCCGGGTGGCGGCAGCTTCGATCGCTTCGGCCAGGAGACGCTGCCCATCGTCGCTCCGGTCAACGCGCGGGGTGACGTGGCCTTCTTCGCGACGGTGAGTCGCGGCGGCTCCGACGAGGGCATCTTCCTCCAGCGCGCCGGCCGCCTCGTGCCAGTGGCACGCGACGGCGACCCGGTCGCCGGGGTCGGGCGGCTCTCCGGCTTCGGCAAGCACCCGACCCCGGCGCTCAACGACGCGGGCACCGTCGTCTTCGCGGCCGCGGTGACAGGCGGACGCGCGGTCGAGGGCATCTTCACCTGGTCGGCCGGCCGGCTCCGCGCGATCGCGACCACCGGCATGCCGATGCCGGGCATGCCGTCGGCGGTGCTCGCCGGCGTCGACGCCCCCGCGGTCAACGCGCGCGGCGACGTGGTCTTCCTCGCCACCGTGCGGCGCGGGCGCGAAGCCACCGAGGCGGTAGTGGCGAGCCGCGGCGGCGTGCTCCACAAGGTGGTGGCCCAGGGCGACCTCGCGCCGGCGGGCGGCACCTTCGCGGGGTTTGGCCCGCCCGCGGTCAACGCCTCGGGCGCCGTGGCGTTCGCGGCGGTCGTCGAGGGCAAGGCGGTGCCGGGCGGCATCTTCGTGGCCGGCCCCGACAGGCTGCAGATGGTGGTCGCGGCTGGCGAGGAGACCGAGATCGGCGGCATCTTCGCCAAGTTCTCCGAGCGCATCGGCCTGAGCGACGCGGGGGCCATCGCCTTCCACGGCATCCTCAAGTTCGCGCCGGTCGACGCGGCGATCTTCGTGGTCGAGAGCGGCCGGCCCCGCGTGGTCGCGAAGCTCGGCGATCCGGCGCCGGGCGGCGGCACGATTGCCCACTTCGGCCTCTGGCCGGTGATCGGGCCCGCGGGCGCCGCCACCTTCGCCGCGTCCCTCGAAGGCGGCCCGACCTCGGTGGCGATCCTCCAGGCCGACGCCGCCGGCCTCACCCGGATCACCGCGGTCGGCGACCCGCTCCCGGGCGGCGATCGCATCGCCTCCTTCACTCTGTACCCCGTCGTCAGCGTCGGCCCGCGGGGTCACGTGACCTTCGCGGTGGCCCCCACCGCGACCAGCGAAGGGCCCGAGGGTCTCTTCACCGCCCAGCCCGCCTCCGTCCGCTGATCGCCGGCCGCGCTCAGTTCATGTCGTAGGGCGGGTACTCGATGAACACGTTCGCCGCGGTGACCAGCACGTGGCGGGTGGCCACCCGCGCGGGCACCGGCTCGCCCCGGAGCATGCGCATGGCGAGCGGCAGCACCTCGTAGCCGCAGCGATCGAGGTAGAAGGCCACCGAGCCGATCACGATGCTGCCCCGGTTGGCCGGGTCGATCTCCTTCCGATCGTTCATGCCGCCGTGGATGGTCCGATCGACCCCGTGGCTCACGATGGCCGCGTCGTGCACGCGGCCCGCGGTCTCCACCGCCGACTTCACCGCGAGCGCGGTGGCGTCGTCGGTGGCGGCGAGCAGGAGCTTGCCGCTCGGATGCGCGGCCAGGAACTTCCCCACGAGCGGGCCGACCTGGGCGGGGTTGCCGTGGGTGTCGAGCGACGTGACCTTCACCGCGGGCAGACGCTGGGCGAGCGCCTCGGTGACGCCCTGGGCGCGCTCGGGCACCCGATCCGCGGCGTCGGAGAGGTTGCCCGCGATCACCGCGGCCGTGGGCTGCCCACGCCAGGAGCGGAGCGCGAACTGGGCGAGGGCCTGGCCGGCCACGCGCCCGGCCGCGAGGTTGTCCACCGTGTAGAGCGGCGCGCCGGGGACCGGATGGTTGAGGGCCAGGACCTTGACGCCGGCCGCCTTGAGCTTCTCGGCAATCGCGGCGTTGGCCGCGCCCTGGTGGTACTGGATGTAGAGGTCGATCTTGCGGGCGATGGCCGCGTCCGCGTTCTGCAGCGCCCGCGCGTCGTCCCGCCGGTTGTCGTAGAACACCATCTCGACCGGGTGCGCCCGCGCCGCGAGCACGAAGCTCTCCCGGATCTCGCGTCCGGTGAAGCCGGTCCCCTCCACCGTCACCCCGGGCTCCTCGGTGAGGTTGGCAAAGGCGACGACGTACTGCCGCTGGGCCGCGGCCGCCTCCAGCCCCGCCAGGACCGCGAGGAGCACGGCCAGGCCGGCCACCAGCTCCCGGAAGTGCGGGCGCCGGCGTCCCCTCGGGGAGAACGCCGGCGCCGGGTACTTCACGAGCTCGACTCCGATCGTGCGGTCTAGCGGATGCCCTCGATCCCGACGAAGTTGCCGGTCATGCCGACGCCCTTCGGGACCGTCATGCTG
>DASZJM010000250.1:0-26736 GCA_035948165.1 Candidatus Methylomirabilota bacterium | reverse complement strand
TTGGCGTCCTCGATCACGCCGGTCTCGACGTTGACCTTGATCTGCAGCTTCATGACGTCGCCGCACTCCGGCGCGCCCACCAGGCCCGTCCCGACCCCCGGGGTGTCCTTGGTGAAGGACCCCACGTTGCGGGGGTTGTTGTAGTGGTCGACCACCTTATCGCTGTAAGCCATGTCGGTAGAGCCTCCTGATCAGATGATCTGGATGTCGGGCAGCGCCGTCACTCCGCCTTCCAGTGAATCGACTTCAAGTCCACGCCTTCCTTGGCCAGCTCGTAGAGCGGCGACATCTCCCGCAGCCGGTGGATCACCTCGATCGTCTTGCCGGCCACGAAGTCCACCTCTTCCTCCGTCGAGAAGCGATGCAGCCCGAAGCGGATCGAGGAGTGGGCCAGCTCCGAGTCCACCCCCAGCGCCGAGATCACGTAGGACGGCTCCAGGGTGGCCGAGGTGCAGGCCGACCCCGAGGCGAGCGCGGCCTCCCGGTTGAGCCCCATCAGCACCGACTCGCCCTCGACGTAGGCGAACGAGATGTTGAGGTTGTGGGGCAGCCTGAGCGTGGGGTGACCGTTGACGTAGGCCTCGTCCACCTTGGACAGGATCTGCTCCTGCAGCCGGTCCCGGAGCGCGGCCATGCGCTTGGACTCCTCGCCCATGACCTCTCTACAGATCTCCGCGGCTTTTCCGAAGCCCACCACCAGCGGCACCGGAACGGTCCCCGAGCGCATGCCCCGCTCGTGGCCGCCGCCGTCCACCATCGGGGCCAGGCGCACCCGCGGGCTCTTGCGCCGCACGTAGAGGGCGCCGACGCCCTTGGGGCCGTAGAGCATGTGGGCGGTCGCGGAGAGCAGGTCGATGCTCATCGCCTCCACGTCGACCGGGATCTTGCCCACCGCCTGGGTCGCGTCGGTGTGGAAGATGATCCCCTTCTCCTTCGCCAGCTTGCCCAGCTCGGCCACCGGCTGGATCGTCCCGATCTCGTTGTTGGCGAACATGACCGAGATCAGGATGGTCTTGTCGGTGAGCGCGGCCCGGATCGCCTCCACGTCCACCAGGCCCTCGCGGCCGACCGGGACGTAGGTCACCTCGAAGCCCTGCCGCTCGAGCCGCTTGCAGACGTCGAGGGTCGCCCGCTGCTCGATGGTGGTGGTGACGATGTGGTTGCCCTTCTCGCGGTACATCTCGGCCACGCCCTTGAGCGCCAGGTTGATGGCCTCGGTGCCCCCGGAGGTGAACACCACCTCCTTGGGGTCCCGCGCGCCGATCAGCTTGGCGATCTGCTCACGCGCCTTGTCCACCCCGCCCTCCGCCTCCCAGCCGAAGGGATGGTTGCGGCTCGCGGGATGGCCGAACTTCTCGGTGAAGTACGGGATCATCGCCTCGAGCACCCGGGGATCGACCGGGGTCGTGGACTGGCTGTCCATGAAGATCGGAAGCTTCAACGCCATCGCCGTGTCTCTCCTGGTCTATGCCGACTAATGGATGGCCGCCGCGGGCATCACCGTGACGGCGGGGTCCGCGGCCAGCTCCGCGAGCGTCATGCTATCGAGTACGTGCGTGATGCTGGCCTGGATCTTCTGCACCGGCCCGCGCAGGTTGCAGCGTGCGAACTGCGGGCAATCGTCGTGCTCGGTCATGCAGCTCACCACGCTCAGCGGCCCCTCGAGCGCCCGCACCACCTGCCCCACCGTGATCGCTCCGGGCCGGCGCGTCAGCACGTAGCCGCCCTTGGGCCCGTTGTGGCTCGTGATCAGCTTCTTCTTCGCGAGCTGCTGCAGGATCTTGGCGAGCCGCTCCGGCGGGATGTGGAACTCCTCCGCGATCCGCTTGGCGCTCACCGCTCCCTCGTCTCCGTGGGAGGCGATGAAGTGGATCGCCATCAGCCCGTAGTCCGCCCGCTTCGTGAATCTCAGCACGGCAGTCCCCTGTCTCTCCGGTCCATGTCCGCGGTCTATGCCCGAGGTCTATATGCGACCCCTGGGATCTCCGACCCGCACGGTCGTACTTTGCCACCGGTGCCCCCCGTTGTCAAGGCGGAGGGGATCTTCGGGCTGGAGCGGCGGGGCCTTAGGCTGGTCTAACCAGGGAGGGCCCGGCTCAGAGCCAGGCCTCCCGGAACTGCTTGGCGGCGTCCTCGGGAGGGGTGTCGTTGACGTGGATCCCCCCGATTCCGTTGGACCGGTCCGGGGTGGTGCAGATCTCGATGTGCCAGTGGTAGTCGTCGGCGATGGTCGTCCACTCCCCCGGGAGGATCTTGGCGGCCAGGTTGGGGGCGGTGTAGAGCGTCATTTCGAACGCGGGGTCGCCCAGCTTGGCGGTCAGGGTCCGGAAGATGCCGCCGAGCACCCCGGCCAGGTCGGCCACCACCTCGCCGGACAGCGAGGCCTCGTACAGGCAGTGGTGCTGGCGCGGCAGGATCCACGTCTCGAACGGCGAGCGGGCCGCGTAGGGCGACAGGGCGAGGAAGTGATCGGTCAGGCGCACCACCCGATCTCCGCCCGCGATCTCCTGGCGGATCATGTCGCAGTACACGCAGCGCCGCTTGTACTCGTAGTGCTCGCGGCACTCGCGGAGCTTGCGGCGGACCTCGTCGAAGATGATGGGGATCGCGGTGAGGCGCGAGTACGGGTGCGTGATGCGGGAGCCGGGGGCGCGGTGACGCCGGGTGACCAGGATGTCGCGGATGTTCTGGTCGAGCTTCAGGTCGCGGATCCGCTCGCCGTACATCCACAGGACTTGCTCCCACTGCCCCTCGCCCAGGGTGGCGGCGGTGTCGTCATGGTTCGGGCTCTCCACGATCAGCTCGGTCGCTCCACGCGGGGAGATCCGGTCGTAGAGCCCGACCCCTTCACGCACCAGCTCCTGCTCGATGCGGAAGTAGGGATCGGCCTCCGGGATCACCCGTACCGACCAGCCGGGCCCGTCACGACGCGAGCCCTCCTTGCGGTAGGCGAAGATCTCTTGCGGGGTGAGCGATTCGTTGTCGGGACAGAAGGGGCAGGTCGACCCCGCGGGCGGCTTGCCTCCGGGACGGACGAGAACCCAGCGCCCTCGAGTGGGATCCTTGCGGAGATCGCTCATCTCCCGGTCACCATAGGAAATGCCCCCCACTAAGTCAAGGAGACGGCCGGCGACGCGGCATCTCGGGAACGGCTCGCGGGCTCCAGCCGGGCCAGCGCGGGGCCGGCCTACGGAAGCGAGACGCTGGTACCGTCGCCGCTCGTGCTGATGGTGAAGGTCCCCGCCGCGACGTTGGCGCTGTAGCTGTAAGTCGACCAACCTCCGGGAGCGGTCGGAACGCTGGCCATGAAGGGGCCGCCCGGCTGGCCGAGCGCATTCGTCGTCACCGAGGTGAGCTGAGCGAGTGTGGAGGGAATCCGGCCCATGTGCGCGCCGTAGACGCTGACCGCGGACGCCAGCGTCCGCGAATCGGCCTGGGCCTTCGCGACCCGGCCACGCGCCTGCATGTTCGCATACAGCGGGATGGCGATCGTGGCGAGCACCCCGATGACGGCCACGACGACCATTAGCTCGACGAGCGTGAAGCCTCGTTCGCTACTCGGTGACCTGCGGGTCATGATCGTCCCCCTCCGAGGTGGACCACAAATGCCTCCGGAAGGAGCAAGACAAGGGCCAGCGGAGCAGCCGTGGTCTATCTACTTGATTCTGCGAATACGGTGGCTTTTGAGGCTGACGAGTCCAGTCAGGGAAAGTGACTGAAACCGGCGGTATAGCGAGAGAACTCTCGCCCGGACCGCTACCGTCTCCTCCAGCTCCAGAGGAGCTTCCAGGCGAGCCGCACCATCGCGTCGCCGGCCCCCATCCACCCGTGCGTGCGCATGCCCATAGCCTCGCACAGAGTGATTTGCTCTGCGCGTCGTCCTCGGGGGACCGACGGATCGGCGGCTAGCGGTCGGTCGAGGCCGCGCGATGGGCGAGCAGCGTCGCGAGGCCCGCGATGAGCGCCTTCACGCCAAACGGCTTGCGGAGGGTGGGCCGCCCCGAGCGCTCGAGGAACGCCTCGGTGTCCAGGTCCGCGTTCTCGCCGGTGACGAAGAGCACCCGCGCGGCCATCTGCGGGAGCTCGCGCTCCAGGCGCTCGAAGATCGTCCGCCCAGAAAGACCTGACAACCGCAGGTCGAGGGTGATCGCATCGAACTCCTTCGCCTCCTCGGCGAGGATGCGCCACGCGCTCGCCGCGTCGGCCACCACGGTCACCTCCTGCCCCAGGTCAGTCAGGAGATCGCGCAGCATCCCCGCGACGTGCGGCTCGTCCTCGACCACGAGAATGGCCCCACGACGGAGCGGCGGGCCGTCGGGGTCCGGGCGCGGCGGCGGCGCGGGCACCGGGCCCCGATGCGCGGGCAGCTCGACCGAGAAGGTCGCGCCGCCGCCCGGCGCGCTCTCCGCGATCAGCCGGCCCCCGTGGTTCTGGACGATGCTGTAGGAGATGGACAGGCCCAGCCCCGAGTTCTGGTTGGGCGCCTTCGTCGAGAAGAAGGGCTCGAAGATCCGCGGCAGGATGTCGGCGGGGATCCCGGGCCCGGTGTCGCTGACGGTCAGCCGCACCCGCGAGTCGTGCACGCCCACGCCGATCGCGATGCGGGGCGTGGACGCGGTCGCCGCCGCCACCGCCTGCTCCGCGTTGATCACGAGGTTGAGCACGACCTGGTCGAGCTGGCTCGCGTCACCCAGGACCGGCGGCACGTCCTCGGCCAGATCCTCGAGCAGATCGACCCCGTTGAAGCGCAGCGCGTCCTCGCGCAGGGACACGACCCGCGCCACCACGTCGCGCAGATCGAGCGGCGCCATCTCGTGCGGCCGCGGGCGGACGAACGTCTGCAGCCCCCGCACGATCTGGGCCGCCCGCATCGCGCAATCCGCGATCTTGGCGACACGCTCGAGCGGGCCCGGTTCGGAGAGCCGGCGGCTCAGCATCTCGGCCTGGCCCATGATGGTGGCGAGCGGATTGTTGATCTCGTGCGCGATGCCGGTCACGAGCTGGCCCACCGCCGCGAGCTTGCCGGCCTGCACGAGCTGCTCCTGGGTGGTCTCGAGCTGGTGCAGGTGCGCGTCCAGCTCCGCGTAGAGGCGGGCGTTCTCCAGCGAGAACGCAGCGTGGTCGGCGAAGGCCTGGGCCAGGTGGACCTCGTCGTCGGTGAAGCGGCGTCCCGCCACGTCGGAGACCCGCAGCGCCCCGATGACGGTGCCGCGCACGATCAGGGGGACCGCGCACGTCGCGCGGTGGTTCGACTCGTGGAGGCGGCTCTCGAAGTCGGGGGGCATGGCGATGCCCGGCTCGGCGAGCACGTCGGAGGTGATCACGCCCTCTCGGCGGAGGACCGCCTGCCCGGTCGCCCCCGCCCCCGCGGGCAGCCGGCTGCCGACCGGGAAGGCCCGCCCGACGATCCCGACGGTCGCGACGCTCACCAGGTCGCCGGAGGCGGGGTCGAGCCGGAACAGGATCGCGTTGCGGGCCGCCAGCAATCGGACGATGCTCTCGACCGTCCGGTCCGCCACCGTGGCCGGATCGAGAGTGCCGGAGAGCTCGCGGGCGAGGGCGGCCAGCGCCGACACCCGCTCGGCCTGGCGGCGCGCCGCCTCGGCCTCGCGGTGAGCGCTCATGTGGCGATCGATCCGCTGCACGAAGCGCAACAGCCGGTACTGCGCGTAGGAGCAGATCGCGGCGGCGAGCCCGATCAGGATGACGGTGGAGAGCATCGCGCCGAGGCTCACCCCCGCGAAGTGCTGCAGGAGGACCTCGTACACCGTCACCACCACCGCGGTGAAGATGACGTACCAGTGCTGCAGGGAGAACGCGGCGAGCATCACGAGCAGGACGTAGACCCCGACCGTGAAGCCGGCCACCCCGCTCGGATTGCTGGTGGGGAACGTGGCCCACTGCAGGAAGAAGACGATCGGGGCGTCGAAGAGCGCGACCGCCATCCCGGAGGCGAGCACGATGCGCTCGGAGCGCCGGCTCACCAGGAAGATCGCGGTGGTGGCGAGCCAGTACAGCGCGAAGAGCGGGAGGTTGCCGGACCACTCGGGCAGCCGGAGCAGTCCGCCCAGGATCAGGAACAGCAGGAAGAACGCGGAGACGCCCCAGAAGCGGACGGTGTTGCTGCGGCGGGCGTTCTTCAGACGTTCGCGAGCGACCTCACGCTGGAGCGAATCACGGGAACCGTGAGTCTCCTCCACCAGCCGAGTATAGCGCCCGGGACGTCCGCCACCCGCCTATCCGGACCCAGTAAGCACTCCGGTAGGTACTTCTACGTATGAGGCAGCGCGGTTAGTTCCCCTGCTGCTTGAGCTTCTTCAAGTGCAGCCGGGCCACGTCGACCCAGTCCTTCTCGGCGGGCACGCTGCCGGCCAGGCCGATGTAGCGCTCCCAGAGGCTGACCGCCTCCTTCGGGTCGACCTTCTCGTAGACCAGGGCCAGGTTGTAGAGCGCGCCGGTGTTCTTGGCGTCCGCGTCGACCACCTTGCGGTACTCCTCGATGGCTTCCTTGTAGAGGCCCTTGTCCTCGTACACCTCGGCGAGACCCATTCGCGCGTCGAGGTAGCCCGGATCGAGGTCGATCGCCTTCTTGTAGGCGGTCACCGACTCGTAGTAGAGCCCCTTCTCCGAGTAGTAGATCTTGCCGAGGCTCACGTGGACCTTGGCGTTCATCGGGTTGTACTCGAGGCCTTTCTGGTACGCGGCCACCGCCGGGTCGACGTCGCCCTTGGCCGCGAGCGCGTCGCCCAGGCCCACGTGGGCCTCCGCGTAGAACGGCCGGAGCTCGATGGCCTTGGCGTAGGCCTTGATCGCCTCCTCGAAGAGCCGGCGGGGCGCGGTCAGGTAGAGATCGCCGAGGGCCTTGTAGGGCTCCGCGTAGGTCGGGTCGAGCTGCGCCGAGGCGCGGAACTGGGCCGCCGCCTTCCAGCGGTTGCCGAGGTTCTGGTGCACCACTCCCAGCGCGTACTGGGCCGCCACGAACTGCGGATCGGCCTCGATGGCGCGGCTCAGGAACTCCACCGCGGCCTCGCTCGCCTCCTGGGTGCCGCGGTAGCTCGCGTGGCGGCCCCGGACGTACTGCTCGTAGGCGCGCAGCACGCTGGTGGGGGCGGCCCACTTCTGGGCCCGGGCCAGCTCCACGTCGCTGGCGGGGACCTTGATCGCCTTGAGGTAGGCCGCGGGCAGCGGGCGCAGGCGGTCGAGGAGCTGGCCCTCCGCCACCGCGAAGGTGTCGAGGGTGCCCCGCTCCACCTTGTCGCCGCGGAGCTCGAGGAAGCGCGGCTGGACGATCAGGTCCGACCCGGTCCGCTTCACCTCGCCGAACAGCGCGATGTCCGCGCCGAGCTGCTTGGCCGCGGTCATGGTGGCCGCCTCGTCCCACGCCTCGGGCTGCGGCAGCGCGCGGACGCGCTCGCGCTCGATCTGGACGAGGCCGGGCACGTGCACGAGCGCGAGCATCAGAGACTGGGCCACGCCCTCGCCGATCCATTGCTCGTCGCGGGTGAGATCAACGGTGGTGAACGGCAGGATCAGGACGCTGCGCGGCTTGGACGCGGCCTCCGCGCCCCCCGCGCCCAGCAGTACAAGCAGCAGCGCGGAGACGACGGCCCACCTAGCGTTGGTCAGCGCTCTCATGCCCTGGTCCTCCCTTTGCCCGGCCCACCCGCACCCGCGCCCACAGCCGGCCAAGGCCCACCGGCCCGATCCGGCGCAGCGCGATCTCGGGAATCAACAGCACCGCCACCATGCCCACCAGCCACGGCCAGATGTCCACGCTGAGGCGCGACTTGTGCCGGTTCTGCAGGAACGCGTCCTTCGGCTCGGCCAGGATGCCGCCCCCGGTGAGCTCGGTCAGCTCCCGCAAGAACGACTCGTCCACGCCCAGGTCACGGAACTCCTGGCCGTACGGCACCACCAGACCGGCGAGCTGCGAGCCCACCATCTGATCGGCGCGTCGCTGCGCCATCCCGACCAGGTAGACTCCCTCCTGCCCGGCCGGGAATCGGCCGCGGTACCGGCCCGGCCCGATCTGCTCCAGATCGATCACGGTCCGCGTCTTGTCCGGAGCCACCACGCCGACCTGCGAGTCCAGGAAGTTGATGAACTCACCCTTGGGGTCGATCGCGTCCACCGTCACCTCGCCGACGTTGTCGGACCGGGATACGGTGGCCACCGTATCGCTGCGGGTGCCGGTGCGCAACGCCCAGCGCGTCACCTGGGACCAGAACTTGTTGAAGCCGCCCCAGCGCACCCAGAGCACGCCCCACTTGGCCTTGGCGTCGGACGTGAAGGCCACCGAGCGGCCGAGCCCGTAGCGCCAGGTCGCGAGCAGCGGATCCTCCTGGTGGGTCATCAGCACCAGGTCCGCGTTCGCCTTCATGCTGGTGGCCACGTAGCCGCCGAGCGGCGGGGCCTCCTTCCAGTCGATCTCCTGGATCGCCTCGTGGGCCGGGCTCGCCACCACCGCCTTGAACGGCTGCTCGACGAGGGACGCCTTGGAGGCGAGCTGGGTCTCGAGCGTGAAGATGCGCGGGATCGTGGCGTCGTCCTCGGTGTAGTAGAAGCGGCCGCGGCCCCACTTCGCCACGTCGACCATCAGGGGCACGTCCGCGTCCTTGCCGATGGCCACGGTGGACACCGTGATCTTGTCCTTGGCCATGCGGCGCAGCAGCCCCGCGAAGTCGCCGCGGGTCATCTGGCCGTCGGAGAGGAAGATGACGTGCTTCAGCAGCGCGGGCCGGTCGAAGAGGACCTGGTACGACTCCTTGAGCGCGGGGTAGCCGTCGGTGCCGCCGCCCGCCTTGATGGTGGCGATCGCGTGGTGGATGGACTGCTTGTCGCGCGCCGGCTTGAGGGGCGAGTCCCAGATGAACTCGGTATCCCAGCTCATGACCCCGACCTCGTTGCGCTCGTCGAGGAGGTCGACCACCAGGTGGGCGGCCTCCTTGGCGATGTCGAGCTTGGTCACCTTCTCGTCGGTGGTCATGGCCATGGAGCCGGACCGATCGATCGACAGCACCACCGCGAGGCTCGGGATCTCGATCTTCTGCTTCACCTCCATGGTCACCGGGAGGGCTTCCTCGATCGGGGTGCGGTAGTAGCCGCCGAGGCCGAAGCTCTCCTCGCCGCCCAGCATGATGAGCCCGCCGCCCTGCTCGCGGACGTAGTCGCGGATGTTCTCCATCTGCTTCTTCGTCATCTTGAGCGAGGAGACGTTGGACAGGACGAGGCCGTCGTACTTCTGCAGCCCCGCCATGTCCTTCGGGATCTTGTCCGCCTCCACCACCGTCACGTCCACGTGCTGCGAGCGCAGCGCGGCCGCGAGGGCCTGGGCCTGGGTCCGGTCCTTCTCCGCGAGCAGGACCTGCGGCCGCCCGCGGACCACCAGGGTGCCGAGCGCGCGGTTGTTCTCCTCGATGGTGTCGCCCTCCACGTCGAGCGCAGCCTGGTAGACGTGGATGCCGCTCTGCTCGAGCGACTGGCGGTAGGTGTAGACGTTCTTGCCCGGGGCGAGGCGTACCACCTGCGAGCCGAGGAACTCCCCGTTGCGGTAGAGGGAGAGCCGGCCCTGGGCCTCCGCCTGGCTCCACGCCACCACCTTGGCCTGGAACGGCTCCCCGAACTTCACCTCCTGGGGCAGCACCATCGACTCCACCACCACTTCCTGCGGGAAGGTCAGCGGCGCGGGCACGTAGTAGATGTCGGCCCCCGCGTCCTTGGCCGCCTGGGCCACCGCGATCGCGTTGCCCATGTTCTGCCGGCCGTCGGTGAGGAGCACGAAGCGGTTGGCCTGACCGGGCGGCGCGGTGGCGAGCCCCAGCTGGAGCGCCTGGGCCAGGTTGGTGCCGCGCCCGGGGACGTGCGCCTGCGGCCGCTCGATCTTCGAGGTCGGGCGCAGCGGCTGGTCCACCACCGCCTCCTCCCCGAACACCACCACGCCGGCCTGGTCGCCCGGCTGCATGGCGGCCACCGACTGGGCCGCGAAGCGGTACGCGCTCTCCCGCGCGGCCAGGCTCACGCTGTCCGACTCGTCGAGCAGGAACGTCACGTTCAGGCGATCGGCCCAGCGCGGGATCGTGGGCCGGGTCAGCGACAGGAGCAGCACCGCGAGCAGCGCGCAGCGCAGACCGAGGGCCCAGCGATCGCCCAGCCCGCGGGGCAGGCCGAGGCGGCCCCCGGTCTGGCGCCGCCAGTAGAGGAAGCCCTCGAGGGCGAACAGGAGGAGGGCCAGCATCACGAAGAACGGCCAGAGCTCGCGCTGGATCAGCACCGGCGGCGACTCGGGGCGCGCCCCCTCCACGAAGGTCGGCACCGGTTGCGGGGTGAGGTCCGACTCGTCGGCATTCATCAGGTTGACCGCGACCTTGGTCTCGCCGCGGCCGGTCACGACCGTGTAGACACCCACCTCGTCGGTCTCGGTGAAGCTCGCCATGCCCCGGTTGACCTGCGCCCGCACGCTGCGGCCGGAGGGCGTGCGCACGGTGGCGGTGGTCACCCCGTGCTCGACCGGCAGCAGGATGGGCTGGCCCGCCTGCAGCTGCAGGCTCGACTGGTCGAGCCCGACCGGGCTCAGCCAGCGCAGCCCCTTGGAGAGGATCAGGGGGAAGGCGACCCGCAGCGGGAAGTCGGTGCGGAACAGGTCGAAGCCGAAGAAGAGCGCCTTGCGGTCGCGCTCCTCGAGGGCGTAGATGAGCGGGCCGCCCACCGCCTCCACCAGGGTCTTGCCGGCGGCGAGCGGGCGGACGCGCATCGCGTCCTCGATCGTCACCTTCGCGAAGTCGATCTGACGCATGATCGGATGCGTCCGATCCCAGTCCATGATGGTCGGGTTGTCGAGCCGGCCCAGCACCTCGAGCGGCACGTCGCCCGGCACGGTGTTGACGAGCACGAAGCGCCCGTTGCCGAGCTTGGGCGGGCTCACGCTGTCGACCACCACCACGTCGAACCCTTCCATCCCGCCCTGGTAGGCGTCCGGCTTGCGCACCTCGAGCTTCACCTGCGGATCGGTGTGGAGCACCTTCTCGAGGAACAGGTTGCCCGGGCTCACCAGCAGCACCGAGAGGGTCCGGGGCGCCGGGATCACCGCGTAGGCCACGTTGTCGGCGTCGAGGTCGTCGGAGACGTCGAGGCGCAGCTTGAGCACGCCGCCCCGCTGCTCGCTGAACGGCACCACGATGGCGCGCCGCACCTGCGGGTCGAGGGTCAGGGTGCGCTCGGTGAGGGTCTCGTCGTCGAGGGTCAGCCGCAGCGAGAAGGTCTGCGGCTCGGTCGAGAAGTTGCCCACCGAGAAGAACGCCTGCGAGTTGTAGTTACCGAAGTAGTTGCGCCGCACCGCCAGGCTCGTGATGCCCACGTTGTGCGAGCGGCGCCCGACCCCGGTCCAGCGCACCCGCACGTCGTCGCCCTGCGCCTGCGCCGCCTCCGGATGCGCGCCGTCCGTGAAGACGTGGATCTCCGCGCGCGGATCGGGGCCGACCAGAGCCCGCGCGGTGCGCAGACCCTCGGCTAAGCGGTTGGGCAGGTCGTGCCCCTCCATGGATCGGAGGGCGGAGGCCACCCGGTCGTGCTCGCGGGTGAACGGCACCAGCACCTTCGGCTGCACGCCCGCCTCGATCACCATCACCTCGGCGCCCTCGCCCAGGCGGCCCAGCAGCCCGAGCGCGGCCCGCTGCGCCTGCACGAAGCGCGACGGCGAGACGTCGGTGGCCTTCATGGAGGCGGAGGTGTCCATGACGATGGCCACCCGCTTCGCCCCCTGCCCCATCACGGTCACCGCGGGCCGGGCCAGCGCCACCGTGAGCGCGAGCAGGGCCAGGATCTGCAGAATGAGGAGCGGATCGCGCTGCAGCCGCTGGAAGAAGGTCGAGGCCTCGCGGTCGCGGAGGGCGGCCTGCCAGAGCAGGAGGCTCGACACCGGCACCTGCCGGCGGCGCACCTTCAGGAAGTACAGAAGGAGCAGCGGCACCGCGAGGGTGCCGAGCAGGAGCGCGAAGGGGCTCAGGAAGTTCATGCCAGCAGCAACCCCTTGAGCTGGCGGAGCATGAACTCCTCCACCGGCGTGTCGGTCACCACGCGGTGATAGGCGATCTCGTTGCCGCGGCAGAACTGCTCGGCGCGCTCGAGGAACTCGCGCAGACGCTGGTGGTAGCCGCGTAGCGCCTCGCCATCGAGGGTCAGGTCGCGCAGCTCGTTGGTCTCCGCGTCGAGCAGGCGCAGGTCACCGCCGAAGCCGGGGTTCATCTCGTCGGGGGCGAGCACGTGGATGACGTGCACGTCGAAGCGCCGCTCCAGCAGCGCCTTGAGCCCGCGCTCGAAGCCGCTCGGATCCATCAGGTCCGAGATCAGCACCGCGAGGCCCGCCTCCCGCGAACGCAGCGCGTAGGCGGCGAGCCCGTCGTTGAGCGAGGTGGCCCCGCCCGCCTCGATGCGCCCAAGGAAGTTCATCAGCGGCAGCACCTGGCTGCGCCCTCGCGCGGGGTTGAACCCCTCCGCCATCCGCTCCCGCACCACCCCGACCCCCACCCGCTCGAGCCCGACGAGCCCGATGAAGCCGAGCGCGGCGGCCACGCGCGCGGCGTGGTCGAGCTTCGCCGGGTTGCCGAAGCCCATGGAGGCGGAGGCGTCGACCAGGAGGTGCAGGCAGAGGTCCTCCTCGTCGACGAAGAGCTTGAGGTAGAGCCGGTCGAGGCGCGCGTAGACGTTCCAGTCGACGTAGCGCAGGTCGTCGCCCACCCCGTAGGGCCGGAAGTCGGAAAACTCGACGCTGATGCCCTTGCGCGGGCTCCGGCGCTCCCCCTTGACCCGCCCGCGGAACGAGCGGCGGGAGAGCAGGCTCAGCCGCTCGAGCTGGGAGAGGAAATCGGCGGAGAGCAGCTCCTGGCCCGCGCGAACGGTGGCCACGCCGCTATTTCTCGTCCAGCGACTGGAAGTACTCCTTCACCTGGCTCTGGAAGTCGCGCGGCACCTGCTCGCGCGCGATGGACTCCTCCATCATCTTCCGGTACTGCCCGAGCACGCCCATGTACTGCAGGCGCGACGGCATCTGCGCCCCGCGACCCACCATGTTGGTGTCGATGCCCTGCTTGCGGCCCGACCGCGCCTCACCCTCCACCCCCACGTCGAACGGGCTGCCCCGCAGCCGCGCGGTGGCATCGCCCTTCGGCGCGCCGCTCTTGCCACGACCCGGCAGCAGGCCCTCGCCCTCCGGGAAATCGCCCTCGTCGCCCGGTCCGCCCTGCTGGCCGCCGCTGCCCTTGTCGCCGCGCTTGCCGCCCCGACGCTCGCTCTCGCGCCCGCCCTTGAGCCCCTTGCCGTCGCGGCCGCGCTCCTCCATCGACCGCATCTTGTTGAGCGCGCGCTCCATCGCCTCCATCGCCTTGTCGGTCTGCCCGCCCTCGAGCGCCTCCATGCCCTCGTAGGCGTCGCCCGACCAGTTGCTCTGGCCCTGCCCGCCGTTCTTGCGCCCGAGCCGCTCCATCTCGCTCAGCAGCTCGCGCAGCTTCTCGGGCGAGACCTTCTTGTTGGGGTCGAGCCCGCCGCGCAGGGCCTTGGCCTTCTGGAACACCATGCGCGCCTGGCTCTGGGTGAAATCGCTCTGGAGATCGGGCAGCCGCTCGAGCGAGTCCAGCATGCGGAGGCGCTCGTCACCCTTCTTGAGGAAGGAGTTAAAGTCGGGCGCGCGCCCGCCCAGGGACGTGTCCTTGAACACCGCGGCCAGGTCGCCGGGCTGGCTCTGTCCCCCGCCACCCAGGCGCGGGCTCAGGTTGTGCTCCTGCACGTCGGCGCGCTGCACCGGGTCGCGCCGGGTGGCCTGCTTGCGGTCCGCCTGCTGGGCCTCCCCGCTGCGGTCGGTCGCGGGCTTCTCCTCCTCCTCGTCGCGCGAGACCGAGAAATTGGGCAGACGACCCTGCGGGAGCGGAATCGGGGGCGCGGCCGCGAGGACGAGCCCGAGCAGCAGGGGGATCGGCACGAGTCGGGCCTGGCGCGGGATCCGGCGCGGGATGATGCGCCGGGCGCCGACCTGACCCGCGCGCGTCGTGGTGTCGGCGATCAGTGCGTCCACGATCGGGGTGCGGTCGGGGCGGTCGGCCCACTCGAGCGCGGTGCTGATGCGCTCCTGCAGCCCGTAGCCGCGATCGGCGAGCCGGGCGACCTCGCCGGCGGGGAGCTTCAGCAGGAGCCCGTAGAGGGCGCCCGCCGCCGCGCCGGCCAGCAGGAGCAGCGCGGCGCCCGCGTAGCTCCACCACCCGAGCGACTCCTTGAACAGGAGCGGGACCACCGCGGCCACCGCGCCCCAGAAGAGCCCCCGCAGGCCGTAGAACTCCGTCCGCCGCAGCCGGATCTGCCGGGCGACGTCCGCGACCAGCCGCTCGATCACCGTGGGACCGGGCATCGACTGTCTCCTCTCCTACCTCAAGAACACCTCTTTCCCCGACCCACTCATCGCCTCCGCGGACTCGACGATCTGGCTCACGAGGTCGTCCACGTCCACGCCCGCGGCCTCGCCCTCGAAGTTCAGGATGAGCCGGTGACGCAGGGCGGGCAGCGCCATCGCCCGCAGATCGTCGACGCTCACGTTGAACCGCCCGTCCGCCAGGGCGCGGACCTTGGCCCCGAGCACCAGCGCCTGCGCGCCGCGCGGGCTCGCCCCGTAGCGGATGTACCGCCGGGCCGCCTCCGGCGCCTTGTCCCACTGGGGATGCGTGCCGAGGACGATGAAGGAGGCGAGATCGCGCACGTGGGTCGCGATCGGGATCTCCCGCACCAGCTCGCGCATGGAGAGCACCTGCGGCCCGGTGAGCACCCGCCGCACCTCCACCGCGCGCACGTGGGTGGTGCGGTCGATGATCTGGGTCAGCTCCTCGAGGGCCGGGTAGCGCACCCGCAGCTTGAACAGGAAGCGGTCGAGCTGCGCCTCGGGCAGCGGGTACGTGCCCTCCATCTCGATGGGGTTCTGGGTGGCGAGCACGAAGAACGGCGCCGGCAGCGGATGCGCGGAGCCGGAAACGGTGACCGCGCCCTCCTGCATGCCCTCGAGCAGCGCCGACTGCGTCTTGGGCGTCGCCCGGTTCACCTCGTCGGCCAGCAGGATGTGGCCGAAGATGGGGCCGCGCTGGAACTGGAAGTGCTTCCGCCCCTGCGCGTCCTCCACGATGATGTTGGTGCCGATGATGTCGCCCGGCATCAGGTCGGGGGTGAACTGGATGCGCGAGAACGACAGCTCCAGGCTCTCGGCGAGCGTCTTGATGAGGAGCGTCTTGCCGAGACCGGGCACGCCTTCGAGGAGGACGTGACCGCCCGCGAAGAGGCCGATCAGAACCTGGCCGACGACCTCGTTGTGGCCGACGATGATCTTGCCGACCTCGGCCCGGAGCGACTGGTAGGCGTTGACGAACTCGCTGACCCGCTGCTCCTGGGACTCGTTCGACACGGGAGGCTGCGCCATGAACGGCTCCTTTCCCGCCTTGGAATTCACTCATCATAGGGGGGCGTCCCACCCCCGTCAACTACTTGCCGCCACATCTCGACTCGTTCGTGCTCGTCGCGTGTGCGACGTGCCAAAAATTCGCTCAACGCATCGCGTGGAGCGCGACAGAATCCCCGCGATCCCCGCGCGGGACGTCCTCGCGCGCGCTCGAGCGCGAGGGGAGGCAAGGAGCGTGCCGCTGTCGTCTAGCCGACGGCGGGGGTCAGGCGCGCGTACGCGGCGAGATAACCGTCCGTCTCGCGATCGCGGCCGAAGCGCGCGGCGACGCGCTCGCGCCCGGCCAGCCCGAGCCGGCCACGGAGATCGGGATCCTTGAGCAGGCGGTCCGCTTTCGCGCCCAGCTCCTCGGGCGAGCCGAACAGCATTCCGGTGACCCCGTCTTCCACCAGCGAGCGATTGCCCGGGATGTCCGAGGCGAGGACGGCGCGGCCGAGAGCCAGGGCCTCGAGCACCGAGTTGGCCATCCCGCCCTCGGAGAGCGAGCAGTTGAGGACCACGTCGGCCGCCTCGAGCAGGGCCGGCATGCGGTGGTGCGGCACCGCGCCCAGGTGCCGCGCCCACGGATAGGACGGCAGCGTCTGCAGGAGGGCCTCGCCGACGGCGGGATCGAGGATGGGCCCGACGTAGACCAACTCGAGGCCGGGATGCGCCGCGACCAGACCATCGAGCGGCTCGAGCGGCAGGAGCGGACGCTTCACGCTCCGGAGCCCGGCCGGGAAGAGCACGATCGGGCCGGGCGCGCGCTGCAGCGCGGCGGCGGGCGGCCAGTGTCCGGCGGGGGCCGGCTCGAAGGCCGCACTCTGGGGAATCACCACGAGACGCCCCGCGGTCTCGGGCATGGCGTCCACGATCACGGTCGCCATCGACTCGTCGAAGACGCTGATCGCGGCCGCGCCCTCCATCACCCGGCGCACCACCGGCGCCGAGTCCGGCTCGGCGAGGTCGTGGTTCACGTCGGTCCCGGTGACGGTCACGAGCAGGGGCACCTCGGCGCGCCGGGCCAGGCGGAGGGCGGCCGGCCCGGTGCGCATGGCGTGGAAGGCGTGCACGACCGCGGGCCGGAACTGGCCGACCTGGTGCTCGACCGCGGTCTCGGGCACGACCGACAGATCCCACACCCGCACCTCGACCCCGCGCTCCCGGAGCCCGCGCGTGACGCGGTCGACCGTGATCGCGTTGCCGCGCACCGACGGCGCGGCGAACGGCGTCAAGACAGCCACGCGGGCGGCCATGAGTGCGACGAGCCTACACTGGGGCCGCGCGGGAAGGCAATGTTCCGCCCGGCCCCGCGGGTAAAGACCGACTTGCCTCGGCGCGGGCGTGTGTTAAATTTGCGTCACAGGGTCAGTGCCTCACCGGTGAGGGAGAGCGAATGGACGGGTCCTCGCGGGAAATCGGTTGCCCGGAATGCGTGGAGCTGCTCGCCGACTACATCGACGGCACGCTCCCGCGAGATCAGACCGAACTGCTGGAGTGGCACCTGGACGGCTGCCCCCCGTGCGTGGCCTTCGTCAATACCTACCGAGGAACCGTCGACGCCGCCCGCCGCCTCCGTGAGACCCCCGAGGCCAAGCTACCCCCCGAGCTCCGCCAGAAGCTGATCGCGTTCCTGAAGCGCTCCGACGCCGCGCGCTAGACCAGCACCAGCCCCGGCTCCGCGGTCACCCGGCCGACCTCCCACACCGGCTCATCGCGTCGCGCGAAGCCGTCCCGCACCGCCTCGACCCGCTCCGCGTCGACTCCGAAGAGCAGTCCACCCGACGTCTCCGACTCGCAGAGCAGCTTGACCAGGGCCTCGGGCACCGCGGGGTCGATGCGCAGGCGGCCGCGGGCCCCGAAGGCGTCGTCCAGATGACGCCGGTTGCGGCCCATCCCCCCGCTGAAGGTGCCCGCCTCCGCGAGCGCGAGCGCCCCGGGCAGCAGGGGCAGGTCGCGGCTCCTCAGCATGAGCCCGGCTCCGGAGGCCTCGACCATCTCGCTCGCGTGGCCGAGCAGGCCGAAGCCAGTGATGTCGGTGGCCCCGGTCGCGCCGGCCTCCTGCGCGACCTCGGCCGCGACCCGGTTCAGCCGGAGCATGCTCTGCACCGCCCCGTCCAGCACGGCCGCCTCGCAGGCATCGTTCTTCGCCGCGGTGGCGATCACGCCGGTGCCGAGCGGCTTCGAGAGCAGCACGCGCTGGCCCGGGCGCAGTCCCCCCTTCACGAGCACGCGGCGCGGGTCGACGCGCCCAGTGACGCAGAGCCCGTACTTGGGCTCCGCGTCCACCACGGTGTGGCCGCCCGCGATCACGCCGCCCGCCTCGCGCACCTTGTCGGCGCCGCCCCGAAAGACCGCTGCAATGATCGCCTTCGGCAGATCGCGCGGGAAGCCAGCCACGTTGAGGGCGAAGAGCACCTGTCCGCCCATGGCGTAGACGTCGGACATCGAGTTGACCGCCGCGATCGCGCCGTAGAGATAGGGATCGTCGACGATCGGAGGGAAGAAGTCGACGGTCTCGACGATCGCCACGTCGTCGGTGATCCGGAAGACCGCGGCGTCGTCGCTCCGCCCGAGGCCCACCAGCAGGTCGGCGTGCTCCTCCCCCCGCAGGTCGCCCAGCACGTCCTGGAGATCTCCAGGACCCATCTTCGACGCTCACCCCGCGCAGGCCGCGTACGCGGTCAGGCGGATCTCCTTGCCGGTCTTTGGATCGATGAGGCGGGGATCGGGCGGGCGCGGAGCCATCGGGGCGTGCCGCCGGGAACGACGGTCAGCTCGCCTCGGTCTCGACGAAGGCGCGGAAGGCCTCGGCGAGCGGGGACCGGCTCCGCTCCCGGTGGGTGGCGAGGTAGAACGCGCGGCTGATCTTGAGGTCCTGCACGCGGAGGCACCACACGCTGCCCGCGCGGCACTCCTCCTCCACCGCCCGGCGCGACACGAGCGACACCCCGACCCCCGCCTTGACCGCCTGCTTGATCGCCTGGGTCGAGCCCATCTCCCCGACCACGCGGAAGGTATTGATGTCCGTCCCGGCGGCGGTGAGCGCCGACTCGAGCGCGGCCCGCGTGCCCGAGCCCTGCTCGCGCAGCAGCAGCGGCTCCGCGCGCAGCTCGTCGAGCGTCACCAGCGGCCGCCCCTGCCAGGGGTGCGCCGCGCCCACGATCAGCACGATGTCGTCGGGCAGGAGCTCGCGATACTCGATCGCGCGATGGCCCGAGCGCGCGCCGACCACGCCGAGCTCGGCGCGGCCCTCCAGCACCCACTCGGTCACCGCCTGGCTGCCGCCGATCAGCAGGGTGATCGCGATGTCCGGGAACTTCTCCTTGAAGCGCCCGATCAGGGCCGGGAGGATGTACTCGCCCGGGATGGTGCTGGCGCCCACCAAGAGGTCGCCGCTCATCCGTCCCTGGAAGCTCTCCATCGCCTGCCGCGCCTCGCGCGACAGCGCGAGCATGCGCTGGGCGTAGCCGAGCAGCAGCGCGCCCCCCTTGGTGACGACGGCCCCGCGGCCGAGCCGGTCGAGCAGGCGCACCCCCAGCTCGTCCTCCAGGGTCCGGATGTGCTCGGAGACCGTCGGCTGGGTCAGGAAGAGCGACTGCGCGGCCCGGGAGAACGACCCGAGCTCGGCCACCTTGACGAAGATCTCGAGCTGGCGAAGATCCACGCGCCGAGTATAGGAGCGCGACGGGGCGCTGTCCAGCGAGGGCGGGTCAGGAGAAACAACGAAGGGGCCCGAAGGCCCCTCGCGCGTGCGCGTGTCGGACGGCGGCGATCAGTGACAGCCGCAGCCGCCTCCGCAGCACCCTCCGCCCCCGGCCATGGGGCCGGCCGGCGCGTCGCCCGTGCGCCCGCCCACCTTCACCCCGACCACCGAGAGGCGGCGGCTGACCCGATCACTCTCGCACGACGGGCAGGCCACCGCGGTCGCCACCTGCATGAACTTCTCGAACTGCGCCCCGCAGGCCAAGCACCCGTATTCGTAGATCGGCATGGTACGGCTCCGGCTCCTCGCGCTGACGAGCGGCTACTGGCCGCCGCGCTGGACGTAGCTCTTCACGAACTCCTCGGCGTTCTCCTCGAGGATGTCGTCGATCTCGTCCAGCAGGTTGTCCAGCTCTTCCTTGATCTTCTTGCCCTTCTTGGAGAGGTCGGCGCTCCCCGCGCCGCCGTCGTCGGCCCCGCCCTCGTTGGGCTTGGTCGGCCTCGTCTCCTTCTTCTTCTGCTCAGCCATCGGACGTCACCTCCTGGCCCCGCGTTCGCGGAGCCGGTCTCAGGGCCCTAGACGGTCGGAAGCACGATCCCCTGCTGGCCCTGATACTTCCCCTGCCTGTCAGCATATGACGTCTCGCAGGCCTCGTCTGATTCAAAAAATAAGACCTGCGCGATGCCCTCGTTGGCGTAGATCTTGGCCGGGAGCGGGGTGGTGTTGCTGATCTCGAGGGTCACGTACCCCTCCCACTCCGGCTCGAACGGCGTGACGTTGGTGATGATGCCGCACCGCGCATAGGTGGACTTGCCCACGCAGATCGTCAGCACGTTGCGGGGGATCTTGAAGTACTCGACCGACCGCCCCAGCGCGAAGGAATTGGGCGGGATCAGCGCCACCTCGCCCTGGTAGTCGACGAAGGACCGCGGGTCGAAGGCCTTCGGGTCCACGATGGTGGTGTTGATGTTGGTGAAGATCTTGAACTCGTCGGCGATCCGGATGTCGTAGCCGTAGGAGGACAACCCGAAGGAAATCCCGCCCTTGCGGACCTGGCGATCCTCGAAGGGCTTGATCATGCCCTTCTCCAGGGCTTGCCGCCTGATCCAGCGGTCACTCTTGATCACGGATACACCTTGCTCGGATCGTACTGCCTGCCGAGACGGCGAGTCAAGTCTGGGGAAGCCGTTCCCACGTCGCGCCGGTCGCGTCGACCGGCAGGTGGAGGACGCGCCCCCCGATCCCCGCGCCTCGGAGCGCCCGCTCCATCGCCCGGACCACCGACTCCCCCGCGCGCGGGCGCACCGCCGCGATCATGGAAGGCCCCGCGCCGCTCAGCACGCAGCCGAGCGCGCCCGCCTCCCGCCCAGCGGTGGCCACCGCGTCCATCCACGGGAAGAGCCGGAGCCGATAGGGCTGGTGGAGCCGGTCCTGCATCGCCTGGGCGAGCAGTTCGGCGCGACCCGTGCCGAGGGCAGCCAGCAGCAGGCTCACCCGCTGCACGTTGAAGATCGCGTCGGCGCGCGGCACCGACTCCGGCAGCACCGCGCGCGCCTCGCGGGTGGAGCTCTCGGTCTCGGGCACCAGCACCACCCACTCGATCTCGCGCGGCACCGGCAGGCTCACCGCGGTGACCCGCGGCCCGTCCGCGCAGGAGACCGCGAGGCCGCCCAGGATGGCGGCGGCCACGTTGTCGGGGTGACCCTCCGCGCGGGTGGCGGCGGCGAGCAGGGCGTCCCGGTCGAGCGGCTCGCCCATGAGGGCGTTGGCCGCGACCAGCCCGCCGACCCACGCGGCCGCGCTCGAGCCCAGGCCGCGGCTCAGCGGGATGCGGTTGACGCAGCGGAGGCGCGCGCCCGGGAACGCGCGACCCGCGACCTCGAAGGCGAGCGCGACCCCGCGCGCGACCACGTTCTTGGCGCCCTCGTCGAGGCGGCCGCTCCCCTCGCCCTCCACCGCGACCGAGACCCGATCCGCCTCCTCGAGCGTGACCTCGTTGTAGAGCGCGAGCGCCAGGCCCAGCGCGTCGAATCCGGGACCGAGGTTGGCTGAGGTGGCGGGCACCCGCACCCGGACGCGCATGGCAGAGAGATTACCCGCTTTCGCGGAGGCCGCCTAGCGCGGACCGAGGTAGAATGCGGAGGAACGAGCCGGCCGCCATGCCGAGAACCCTCATCGAGCCGCAGTTCACCGTCGAGCACCTGTCCATCCTGGACAGCGACGGTCACCTGGACTCCGCCCTCGAGCCCCCGATCGCCCCGGAGGAGCTCAAGCGCCTCCATCGCGGGATGTTCCTGGGCCGCCGCTTCGACGAGCGCATGCTGCGCCTGCAGCGGCAGGGGCGCATCGGCACGTTCGCGCCGATCAAGGGCCAGGAGGCGGCCCAGATCGGCAGCGTGGCCGCCCTGCGCCGCACCGACTGGATGGTGCCGTCCTTCCGCGAGACGGCGGCCATGCTCTGGCGCGGCTGGACGATGGAGAAGATCCTGCTGTTCTTCGCCGGCTACCTCGAGGGCGGACAGCCCGCGCCCGAGCAGCGCGACCTGCCGATCTGCATCCCGGTCTCGACCCAGCTGCCCCACGCGGTGGGCCTGGCCTACGCGGCGCAGTACCGCGGCGACGACGCGGTGGTGATGGCGTACTGCGGCGACGGGGCCACCTCCGAAGGCGACTTCCACGAGGCGATGAACTTCGCGGGGGTCTGGCACGTGCCGATGGTGTTCGTGGTCCAGAACAACCAGTGGGCGATCTCGGTCCCGCTCAAGAAGCAGACCCACTCCCGCACCATCGCCCAGAAGGCCCTCGCCTACGGCTTCCCGGCCCTGCAGGTCGACGGCAACGACTTGCTCGCGGTCCACGCGGCGAGTCTGGAGGCGGTGGAGCGGGCGCGCCGCGGCGAGGGGCCGACCCTCATCGAGTGCGTCACCTATCGGCTGGGCGTGCACACCACCTCCGACGACCCCACCAAGTACCGCTCGACCGAGGAGGTCGAGGCGTGGGAGCGGAAGGACCCACTCACCCGCTTCGGCGCCTACCTGCGGGAGCGGAACCTCCTCGACGCCGGCCTCGAGGAGGCGGTCGACGCGGAGATCGCCCGCGCGGTCGCCGCGTTCGAGGCGATCGGCCCGCCCGACCCGCTCGCGATGTTCGACCACGCCTACGCGACCCGGTCCGCCTCACTCGAGGCGCAGCGGGCCGAGATGCAGGCGCGGCTCGCGTCGGCGTCCGGGAGCGCGGCGAGCGCGCCTGCGACCAGCGCGCCCGCGCGGGGCGACGGCGACGAGCCCGCGCCCGCGGAGCATTCGAGCCCGCCCATGCGGGGCCAGAGGCGACCGTGGCGAAGCTGAACATGGTGAAGGCCCTGAACCTGGCGCTCCTGCAGGAGATGGAGCGCGATCCGGACGTGCTCGTCATCGGCGAGGACGTGGGCGTCGACGGCGGCGTCTTCCGCGTCACCGAGGATCTCCACCGCAAGTTCGGGGGCACCCGCGTGGTGGACACCCCCCTCGCCGAGGCCGGCATCATCGGGGCCTCGGTCGGCATGGCGCTCTACGGGCTCAAGCCGGTGTGCGAGATCCAGTTCTCGGGCTTCGCCTTCCAGTGCTTCCACCAGATCGAGAACCACGTCGCCCGCTACCGGATGCGCAGCCAGAGTCGCTTCGGCTGCCAGATGGTGGTGCGCATGCCCTACGGGGGCGGGGTGCGCGCGCTCGAGCACCACTCGGAGAGCGAGGAGCAGTTCTACGCTCACATCCCCGGGCTCAAGATGGTCATCCCCTCCGGCCCGCGCAACGCCCGCGCCCTGCTGGCCGCGGCCATCCGCGACCCGGACCCGGTCATCTTCTTCGAGGCGAAGGCGCTCTATCACGCGGCCAAGGAGGACGTCCCGGACGAGATCGAGACGATGGAGATCGGGCGCGCCCACGTGGACCGGCCCGGCACCGATCTGACCCTGGTGGCCTACGGGGCGATGGTGCGGGTGGCGCGGGAGGTGGCCGAGCAGCTCCACGAGGAGAGCGGCGTCGAGGTCGAGATCGTCGACCTGCTGACCATCTCGCCGCTCGACCGTGAGACCCTGGCCGCCTCGGTGCGCAAGACCGGGCGCGCGGTCGTCGTGCACGAGGCCCCGCGGAGCTTCGGCCCCGGCGCCGAGATCGCGACCAGCATCATGGAGGGGGCGTTCCTCTCGCTCGAGGCGCCGATCCGGCGGGTGACCGCGAGCGACCTGCCCTTCGTGGGCTTCGCGCGCGAGCGCGCCAACGTGCCCGACGTGCCCCGCGTGCTCGCGGCCTGCCGCGAGACGCTCGCCTTCTAGCCCCGCCGCCGGGCGCCCCCCATGCCGCGCCAGTTCACGCTCCCGGACCTCGGCGAAGGCCTCACCGAGGCGGAGATCGTCGCGGTGCTGGTGCGCGAGGGCGACGTCATCCGCGAGGACGCGCCGCTGCTCGAGGTGGAGACCGACAAGGCGCAGGTCGAGATCCCTTCACCCATCGGGGGGCGGGTCGAGAAGATCCACGTGACTCCCGGGCAGACCGTGAAGGTCGGGGCCGTGCTCGTGACGTTCGCCGACAACGGGGCCGCCGCCGCGCCCGGCGCCGCGCGACCGGCCGCATCCACACCTGGTGCGCCGTCGGCGCCGACCGCGACGCCCAGCCGCGCGCCGGCCGCCCAGGCCGCACCGGCCCGCCAGCCCACTCCCGCGGCCGCGACCGCAGGCCCGGTCGCGGCGACCCCGGCCACCCGGCGGCTCGCGCGCGAGCTGGGCGTGGATCTGCGCGCGGTACGCGGCAGCGGGCCCGGCGGGCGCGTGCTCGACGCCGACGTGCAGGCGGCGGCGGCCGGGCCGCGGGCCGCCGCGGCGGCGCCCGCCGAGCCGCGCGCGGGAGCGCTCGTCCGCGAGGCCGCGCCGCCGGGCCCGGCCAAGCCGCTGGCCACGATCGGGCTCGAGCCGCCGCCGCTGCCGCGCTTCGAGCAGTGGGGTCCGGTCGAGCGCGCGCCGCTCTCGCACCTGCGCCGGACCATCGCGGAGCGGATGACGCTCTCGGCCACCCTGATCCCGCACGTCACCCACTTCGACCGGGCCGACGTCACCGATCTCGACGCCATCATCACCCGGAACCTCGAGCGGGCGCGCGCCCGCGGCGTCACGCTGACGCTCACCGCCTTCCTGCTGAAGGCGGCTGCGCTCGCGCTGCGCGCCCATCCCCAGTTCAACGCGAGCCTCGACCCGGCCGCGGGCGAGATGATCCTCAAGGGCTACTACCACCTGGGCGTGGCGGTGGCGACCCCGCGCGGCCTGATCGTCCCGGTGCTCCGCGACGTCGACGGCAAGCCGGTGCTCGAGATCGGGCGCGAGCTCGGCGCCCTGGCCCAGCGGGTGCGCGACGGCAAGGCCACGCTCGAGGATCTCCGCGGCGGCACCTTCACCATCACCAACATCGGCGCGCTCGGCGGGACCGCGGCGATCCCGATCATCAACTACCCGGAGGTGGCCATCCTGGGCGTCTCGCGCGCCCGCCAGGAGGCAGTGGTCCGTCAGGGCCAGATCGTGCCGCGGCTGATGCTGCCGCTCACCCTGACCTTCGACCACCGGGTCGCGGACGGCGCCGACGGCGCGCGCTTCGCGAGTGAGATCGTGAGCCTGCTGGAGGCGCCCGAGCGCCTCGTCGGGGACCTCGGCTGATGGTGATGGGTGATCTGATGGACGAGGTGGACGTCGCGGTGGTGGGCGGCGGGCCCGGCGGCTACTCGGCCGCGTTCCGCTGCGCGGAGCTGGGGCTCGAGACGGTGGTGATCGACGCGGACCGGCGCCTGGGCGGCGCGTGCCTCTTCGAGGGCTGCATCCCCAGCAAGGCGCTGCTCCACGTGGCCGCGGTGGTGAGCGAGGCGGAGCGCGCCAAGGAGTGGGGCGTCGACTTCGGCGAGCCGCGCATCTCGCTGGACCCGCTCCGCAAGTGGAAGCAGGAGCGGGTGGTGGGCAAGCTGGCCCGCGGCCTGGCGGCAGTGGCCAAGAGCAAGGGCGTGACCGTGATCGGCGGGCGCGCCGCCTTCGAGGACTCGAGCACGATCTACATCGAAGGCGAGACCCTCCAGAAGATCCGGTTCAAGCACGCGATCGTGGCCACCGGCTCCGAGCCGAGCCCGCTGCCGGGCGTCGCGCTCCGGAGCGACCGGGTCATGGACTCGACCGCCGCGCTCGAGCTGCCCGACATCCCGGAGCGGCTGCTGGTGATCGGCGGCGGCTACATCGGGCTCGAGCTGGGCACGGTGTACGCGACGCTCGGCAGCCGCGTCACCCTCGTCGAGATGACCGACGGGCTCCTGCCCGGCGTCGACCGCGACCTGGTGCAGCCCCTCCAGCGCCGGATCGAGCGGCTGTTCGCGGCCGTGCACCTGCGCACGAAGGTGACCGGGCTGCGCGAGGCCGGCGACCGCATCGAGGCCGCGCTCGAGGGCCAGGAGCCCCAGGCGTTCGACCGGGTGCTGGTCGCGGTCGGCCGACGCGCCCGGAGCGGTGGCCTCGGGCTCGAGGCGACCCGCGTCCAGCTCACCGACCGCGGCGGCTTCGTCCAGGTCGACGATCGCTGCCGGACCGACGACCCCCACGTCTACGCGGTCGGCGACGTGACCGGCGAGCCGATGCTGGCCCACCGGGCGATGCGGCAGGGCAAGGTCGCGGCCGAGGTCCTCGCCGGACAGCCCGCCGCCTTCGACAACGTGGCTATCCCGGCGGTGGTGTTCACCGACCCCGAGATCGCGTGGTGCGGGCTCGGCGAGGCTCAGGCCAAGAGTCAGGGAATGGAGACCAAGGTATCGAAATTCCAGTGGGCGGCGTCCGGCCGCGCGGCCACGATCGGGCGCGCCGACGGGCTCACCAAGCTGGTGGCCGACGCCGCCTCCGGACGCGTCATCGGTGTCGGCATCGTGGGGCCCGGCGCGGGGGAGCTGATCGCGGAGGCGACCCTCGCGGTCGAGACCGCGGCCCTGGTCGAGGACGTCGCGGCCACGATCCACGCGCACCCGACCCTCTCCGAGACGCTCATGGAGGCAGCCGAGAATCTGCTCGGCTAGCCCAGCCGTGCCAACGTCGATTGCCGTGCCCGAGTCGATCCAGGTCGCCGTGGCCTCCGGCGCGGTGACCGCGCTGCGCTACCCCGCCACCGCACCCGCCACCCCGTTCACCCTGGTGCTGGGCCACGGGGCGGGAGCCCCCCAGACGAGCGACTTCATGGTCGACTTCGCCGGAGCCCTGGCGCAGCGGGGTATCTCGACCGTGACGTTCAACTTCCCGTACATGGAAGAAGGCCGCCGGCTCCCCGATCGCGCGCCGATCCTGGAGGGCTGCTTCCGGGCGGTCATCGAGGCAGTGCGCGGCCGGGCCGCCACCGGGGAGAGCCGGCTCGTCATCGGCGGCAAATCACTCGGGGGACGCATGGCCTCGCACGTCGCCGCCGCCGGGCTCGACGGGCTGGCCGGCCTCGTGTTCCTCGGCTACCCGCTCCACCCGCCGGGCCAGCCGGAGAAGCTGCGGGCCGCGCACCTCGCGCGCATCCGGGAGCCGATGCTC
>DASZJM010000249.1:0-17201 GCA_035948165.1 Candidatus Methylomirabilota bacterium | reverse complement strand
CTTCCCGCTCTTCTACCTCGACTACCCCTGGTACCGCCTGGTGATCGCTGGGCTCTCCGCCGCCATCATCGGGGCGCTCTGGCTCTTCCTCAAGTACGGGACGTATGGCATCTGGATCCGCGCCACCACCCAGGACCGGGTAATGGCCTCCGCGATGGGCATCCCGGTGCCGTGGGTCCACACCGCGGTGTTCGCCATCGGGGCCGGCATGGCCGCGGCGAGCGGCGTGCTCTTCGGGCCGCTGGTCGGGGTGAACCACGCGATGGGGCTCGACTGGGTCCTCAAGGCTTTCATCGTGGTGGTGGTGGGCGGCATGGGCAACCTGGGCGGCTCCATCGCGGCCGCGATCTTCGTGAGCCTGCTCGAGGCGTACGCCTCGCTCTGGGTGAGCCCGGCCCAGGCGGTCATCGTCTCGTTCGTGGTGCTGATCCTGACCCTGCTCTTCCGTCCCACCGGCCTCTTCGTGCCGACCCCCAAATGACCCTGACCGCGGACACCCCGACGCCGACGATGAGCCGGCAGTCGCCCGTCGCGTTCTGGACCGGCTTCGGCATCGTGCTCGCCCTGCTGATCGTGGCGCCGCTGGTGCTGCCCGAGTTCTGGCGCCGCTTCGTCACCGAGATCCTGATCTGGGGCCTGCTCGCGATGTCCTCCGACCTGCTGATCGGCTACACCGGCATGGTCTCGTTCGGACACTCCGCGTTCTTCGGGCTCGGGATGTACGGGGCCGCCGCCGCACTCCTGTCGGTGCGGCCGCCGAGCCTCTGGCTCGCACTCGCCTACGGCCTGGTCGCCGCCGCGGCGGTCGCGGTGTTCGTGGCCTACTTCTCCACGCGGCTGCGCGACATCTACTTCTCGATCACGACCCTGATCTTCTCCCAGATCTTCTACGTGATCATCTTCACCTGGACCGAGGTGACCGGCGGCGAGAACGGCCTCTCCTTCCGGCGCCCCGCCCTGGCCGTCCCCGGCCTGTTCTCGATCCCGTTCGACTCCAACACCCTGCACTGGTTCGTGCTCCTGGTGGTGACCGTCTCCTACCTCGTGCTCCGCCGGATCACCCAGTCGCCCTTCGGCATGGTGCTGCAGTCGATCCGCGAGAACGAGCCCCGCACCCGCGCGGTGGGCTACGCGGTGGAGCGCTACAAGATCGTGGCGGTGATGCTCTCCGGCCTCTTCGCGGGCCTGGCCGGCGTGCTCTACGCCCTCCAGAACCGGTTCGCGGCGCCCGACTACGTCTTCTTCGTGGTCTCGGGCGAGGTCGTGATCTTCAACGTGATGGGCGGCATCGGGACCCTGGTGGGCCCGATCGTGGGCGCCGCCTTCTTCCTGCTGCTGCGCGAGGGCTTCTCGCGCTTCTTCACCGAGTTCTACCTGATTCCGGTGGGCCTCATCTTCACCGCGATGGTGATCTTCATGCCGCAGGGCCTGCTCGGCTTCCTCCGGCGCCGCCTGAACGCGTAGCCGCCCGTCGCGCACACGTCACGGGCCGGTCATCCGGCCGCAACCGGCGTGTGCCAGGATCCCTGCGACTCGACCGGCGGAGGCCTGCGGTCCGCCGCGGCCCACGACTCGTAGCCCAGGAGGCGTCGCGATGCGACACATCGAGGGACCGTCCCCGGATCGCCCCGGCACCGGCACCAGCGTCCGCATCGGCCGGCGTCGCCTGCTCCAGGGCTC
Source organism: Candidatus Methylomirabilota bacterium (assembly GCA_035948165.1). GTDB lineage: Bacteria > Methylomirabilota > Methylomirabilia > Rokubacteriales > CSP1-6 > CAMLFJ01. The sequence goes on along the minus strand of DASZJM010000249.1, from coordinate 15,521 downwards.
GCTGCTGACGGTGGGAGCCGCCGCCCTCGGAGCCGCCGCGCGGCTCCCGGTCTGGGCCCAGGGCCGGGCCCCCGCGGTGGTGACCCCGGACCGACTCCGCCCCGGCGTCCCCTGCGGCGTGCAGAGCGGAGACGTGACCGCGGATCGGGCCATCGTCTGGAGCAAGACCGATCGCCCCGCGCGGCTCGTCGTGGAGTACTCCACGTCGGACACGTTCCGGAACGCCCGGCGCGTCGTCGGCCCGGCCGCGCTCGCCGAGACCGACTTCACCGCGCGGGTGGACCTGACCGGCCTGCCCGCCGGGCAGGACATCTACTATCGCGTCCTGTTCCAGGACTTGGTCGACCTCAAGACCTGGAGCGCGCCGGCGACCGGCCGCCTGCGCACGGCACCGAGCGCCCCCCGAACCATCACCTTCGCGTGGTCGGGCGACGAAGCGGGGCAGGGCTGGGGCATCAACCCGGAGTGGGGTGGCATGAAGATGTATGAGGTCATGCGCCGGTCCAATCCCGACTTCTTCATCCACTCCGGCGATCAGATCTACGCCGACGGCCCCATCGAGGCCGAGGTCAAGCTCGAGGACGGGACGCGGTGGAAGAACCTGACCTCGCCCGCCAAGGCGAAGGTGGCCCAGAGCCTCGCCGAGTATCGCGGCAACTTCGCCTACAACTTCCTCGACGAGCCCAAGCGGCGCTTCTGCGCGGAGGTGCCGGTGCTGGCCCAGTGGGACGACCACGAGGTGCGGAACAACTGGTACCCGGGGCAGATCCTGGGCGACGAGCGCTACACCGTGAAGAGCGCCTCGCTGCTCGCGGCCTGGGCCAAGCGCGCCCTCTTCGAGTACAACCCCTTTCGCCTCGACGCCACGGACCCGGAGCGGGTCTATCGCGCCTTCGGCCGCGGGCCGTCGCTCGACGTCTTCATGCTCGACGAGCGCAGCTATCGCGGTCCGAACTCGCCGAACCGTCAGCCCACGCTCGACGCGGACGCGGCCTTTCTGGGCCCGGAGCAGATGCGGTGGCTGCGGCGCGCGCTCCTCGACTCGCGCGCGACGTGGAAGGTGATCGCCAGCGACATGCCGCTCAGCATCGTGGTGCCCGATCTGAACCCGGACGTGCCCAAGGGGACCTACGAGGCGTGGGCCAACGCCGACGACGGGGCCCCGCTCGGCCGCGAGCTGGAGCTGGCCGAGCTGCTGGCCTTCATCAAGGCCAACCGCATCGCCAACGTGGTCTGGCTCACCGCCGACGTCCACTACGCCTCCGCGACCCGATACGACCCCGCGCGCGCCCGCTTCACCGACTTCACCCCCTTCTGGGAGTTCGTGGCCGGGCCCATCAACGCGGGCACGTTCGGCCCCGGCCAGATCGACCGGACCTTCGGGCCCGACGTTCGCTACTCGAGCGCGCCCGAGGGCATGAAGCAGAACCGGCCGCCGACCGACGGCATGCAGTACTTCGGCACGGTGCGGATCGACGGCGTCACCGAGGTGATGACCGTCTCGCTCCTGGACATCGAGGGCCGCACCCTCTTCAAGACGGACCTGAACCCGGAGTAGCGGTCAGACCCCGGTCGAGCCGAAGCCGCCGGCTCCGCGCCGGCTCTCCCCCAGCTCGCGGACCTCCACGAGGCTCGCGCGCGCGACCGGCTGGATCACGAGCTGCGCGATGCGCTCGCCGCGGCCGATGGCCACCGGCTCGGCGCCGTGGTTGACGAGCAGCACGCCGATCTCCCCGCGATAGCCCGAATCGATCAGGCCCGGCGCGTTGAGCACGGTCACGCCGGCGCGCAGGGCCAGCCCGGAGCGCGGCAGCACCAGCCCCGCGTAGCCCTCGGGGATCGCCACGCGTAGCCCGGTCGACACCAGCGCGCGCCCGCCGGGTGGCAGCGTGGCCGGCGCGGCGGCCGCGAGATCGAGGCCCGCGTCGCCCTCGCGCGCGTACGCCGGGAGCGGCAGGCTCGCGTCGGACCGCACCACCTCGATGCGGATCACGGAATCGAATCGATCGGTCACTCGAAGGTCTCCGCGAAGGGATTGCGCGCTGCTCGTGCGCGCTGGCGCAGAGTAGCAGAAACCACGGCCGGCTTGACAAATTTGGGAGGGAGAGCCGGGTCGTCCTGCATCCTAAGTATGCGATCCTACTCGTTAATTTCGATGGCCTTCCGCTTGCTACTCCACGGAGCGCGGTGCGAGTCAATCACCCGAGGAGGCAGCGGACATGCTGGAGCGAATGGGACCGTCGGGCCTGCTGAGGCTGGCCGCGATGATCAGCGTCGCCGCCTCGCTCCTGCTCGCCGGCTGCGCCACGTCCACGCCCAAGCCGCCGCAAACCGCGGCGGAAGAGAAGGAAGGCTGGAGCCGCTGCGAGCACGGCCGCCCGGACACGATCACCGTGGTGTGCTGGAAGCGCTAGGCGGACGCTGATGCGTGCACGCCCGACCCTTCGTCCCGTGCTCGCGCTGGGCGCGCTCGCGCTGGTGCTCGCGTCCGCCGCGCCAGCGCGCGGCGATTCCGCCGTCGACGTCGCGCCCGAGATCGCGCGACTGCGCGCGCGGCTGGCCGACAACGCGGCGCGGGAGCAGCACTGCATGGCGGGCGCGACCCAGCCGGTCTGGACCGCGTCGCTCGCCACCGACCTCAAGATGCTGCAGGACCGCGCCCGTCAGGCCGCCTCCGACGGCGCCACCGGGGATGCCCGGCGCTGGAAGGAGCTGGCGCGCAAGGCGGAGGCCCTGGAGGCCCAGGCGGCGGTGAACGCGCGCACCGGCGCCGAGCTCTTCCAGAGCCAGCAGATCGGCCTCGACTGCCTGGATCGCTTCGCGGGCGAGCGCGAGGCCCTGCGCGCCTCGCTCGAGGTCGCGGTGGCCGATCCGGCCGGCTACGGCGACTCGCTCCGCCAGGCGCGGGAGCACGGCACCGCGCGGCTGCGACAGGATCTGACGCGGCTCCAGGAGCGGAGCCGGGCACTCTGCGCGCGGTGGAAGCAGGCCCCCGCGGAGGCGGGCGCGGGAGCCGACGGGCTCAAGGCCGACATCGAGGGCGTGCGGCGGCGGCACACCGTGGCGCTCGAGAGCGAGGCCGCGCGCGCCATGGCCGACCCGTCCCTGCGGGCCGCGGAGGCCCTAGTGGCGGCGGCCGCCGCGTGGGAGCGGGAGCGCGCGGCGGCGGGCCGGCTCTCGAGCGCGCGAGATGAGACCGACCGGAAGCTGGTCGGCCGGGAGCGCGACGAGGCGGGCCGCCTGGCGCGCGACTACTGGGGGACCGCCGAGCGCCTGCTCGGCCCGTGACGCGGGGGCGCCCTCAGGCGTCGGGGAACAGCGTCCCCAGCAGCTGGCGGAACTCCTTGAGCTTGAACGGCTTGGCGACCACCGGCAGCTTGCTGTCCTTGAGGAACTGCCGGTAGCCCGGCGCCTCGTCCTCCCCGGTGATGAAGACGAAGCCGGCGGCCGCATCCGGGTGCCGCTTGCGGACTTCCTCGTAGAGCTTGGGCCCGTCCATCACCGGCATCTGCAAGTCGCTCACCACCAGATCGTACGGCTGCCCCTCGAACAGCTGCAGGGCCGCCGTTCCGTTCTCGGCCGGCTCGACGATGTGGCCGTCGGCGGAGAGAGCTTCGACCAGCAGCTCCCGCATGTGCTCCTGATCGTCCACCACGAGGATGCGTAGCGTCCGCATGCTACGAGTCTAGCAGAGACGCCGCGCCGAGCGTATCCCTTCCGAGACGTTGACGGGACCGGCCCGCGTTCCCACACTGGGCGCGTGCTCGCACGCGTGCGCTCCGCCACCCTCTCCGGGATCGAGGCCGCCACCGTCTTCGTCGAGGTGGACGTGGCCTCGGGGCTGCCGTCGTTCACCACGGTGGGGCTGCCCGATTCCACGGTGCGGGAGAGTCGCGACCGGGTTCGGGCCGCGATCCGCAACGTGGGCCTCGAGTTCCCGATCGATCGCATCACCGTGAATCTTGCGCCGGCGGAGCTGCGCAAGGAAGGCGCCGCCTTCGACCTGCCGGTGGCGGTGGGCATCCTGAGCGCCACCGGGCTGGTGAAGCCGGGTCGCCTCGATCGCGCGCTCGTGATGGGTGAGCTCTCGCTCGACGGCAGCGTGCGGCCAGTGCGCGGCGTGCTGCCGATCGCCATCCACGCGCGTCGCGAGGGCTTCGCTCCGCTGCTGGTGCCGGCGGACAACGCGGCCGAGGCCAGCGTGGTCTCGGGAGTCGAGGTCATCGCCATCTCCACCCTCCACGACGCGGTCGAGTATCTGAACGGCGAGCGCGACATCGCGCCCGCGAGGCCGGACGGTGAAGCGGCCGGGCCCCTGCGCGTCGACGGAGACGGACTCGACTTCGCGGACGTGCGCGGGCACGCGCACGCCAAGCGTGGGCTCGAGATCGCGGCGGCCGGCGCGCACAATGTGCTGATGATCGGGCCTCCCGGAACCGGGAAGACGATGCTGGCCCGCCGCGTGGCCTCCATCCTGCCGCCGCTCTCGCTCGAGGAGGCGATCGAGGCCTCCACCGTCTGGAGCGTGGCCGGGCTGCTGGCTCCGGGCCAGGGATTGCTCTCGGCCCGTCCGTTCCGCAGCCCGCATCACACCGCCTCCGAGGCCGGCCTCATCGGCGGCGGGGGCGTTCCCCATCCTGGGGAGATCAGCCTGGCCCATCACGGCGTCCTCTTCCTGGACGAGCTGCCCGAGTTCTCCACGCGCGTGCTCGAGGCGCTCCGCCAGCCCCTCGAGGACGCGCGCGTGGTCGTCTCGCGGTCCGCCGGCACCGTGGTCTTCCCCGCCCGCTTCCAGCTCGTCGCCGCCGCCAACCCCTGCCGTCGCGGCTGTGCCTCGCTGCCCACCTGCGCCTGCGCGCCGCCGGAGCGGGCCCGCTACCTAGGCCGCCTCTCCCGTCCCCTGCTCGACCGCATCGATCTCCACCTCGAGATCCCCGCCCTCTCGCACGCCGACCTCACCGGCAGCACCACCGGCGAGCCCTCCGCCGCCATCCGGGCCCGCGTGGTAGCCGCGCGGGCCCGACAGGTCGCGCGCTTCGCGGGCACCGCCATCCACGCCAACGCCCGTATGTCGGGCCGCCAGACCCGGCGCGTCTGCCCGCTGCCGCCCGACGCCGCCCGCCTGCTCGGTCTGGCCGTCACCCGCCTCGGGCTCTCCGCCCGCGCGCACGACCGCCTCCTGCGCGTGGCCCGCACCATCGCCGACCTGGCCGCCGCCGACGCCATCGCCACCGAACACGTCGCCGAGGCCATCCAGTACCGCACGCTCGACCGCGCCCGCTGAAGACCGGGTCGGCTTGCCTCCGTCTCCAGATGTGAGAGGATGACGGCGGTTTCAGACCCTCACCCCCGGAGGATCCGATGACCCAGCCCGGCACCCCCCAGACGGCGGCAGCGTCCCATCCCATGGCGCTCCGGCGGGAGCACACCGCCCTGATCGTGATCGACGTGCAGGAGCGGCTCTTCCCCGCCATGGACTCGGATCATCGCGAGGAAGTCATGCGGAACCTCAAGATCCTCTCCGCCGCCGCCCAGCGGCTCCAGCTGCCGATCCTGGCGACCGAGCAGTACCCGAAGGGGCTCGGGCACACGCTGCCCGAGATGAAGGCGGCCCTGCCCGCCGGGCTCGAGCCGGTCGAGAAGGTCGCCTTCTCGTGCTGGGCGGTCGAGCCATTCCGGAGCCGCCTGACCTCGAGCGGCGCCCGCCAGGTCCTGGTGGGAGGCATCGAGGCGCACGTGTGCGTGCTGATGTCGGCCCTCGACCTGCTGGCCGCGGGCTATGGCGTGCACGTGGTGGCGGACGCGGTCACCTCGCGGACTCAAGCGAACTGGCGCCTGGGCATGGACTATCTGCGCCAGGCCGGGGCGGTCGTCACCACCACCGAGACCGCGCTGTTCCAGCTGTTGGGCAAGGCCGATTCGGACGACTTCCGGGAGCTCGCGCGCCTGATTCGCTGATGTCCCGGTACTTCGACGTCCGCAACACCGTGCTCCTGGTCGTCGGCTACGGCATCCTTCCCGAGGAGGAGGACCGGCCGATCGCCTACGAGCTGAAGCGCGCGATCAACTCGCGCAGCGAGGGCTCCCGCGACCGCAGCGCGGTGGTCGTGACCGACATGTGGATGCTCAATCAGGAGATGGCGGAGATGTTCCCGGCCATCGCGGTCGGCGGCCCCGCGGTCAACGCGTTCACCGCCCAAGTCTACGAGGACCTCCCGCTCGCCTTCACTCGGGATCAGCAGGTCTTCATCCAGATGAACCAGGAGCAGGGCAAGCGGGCCGCCCTCTGGGGCATGGATCGGCACACGACCGGAGAGGCCGCCGCGCTATTCGTGAAGGAGGGGCTGCTGGACCGCTTCCTCGACCTGATCTGGCACCGACCGGCCTGACCCCCGGCCGGCGGGACTCGCCCGAGGCGCTAGCGGGCGACGGTGAGGCGACTGCCGGGCGGCAGATTGCTGTAGGTCACCGTGCCGTTGGTGCCGGTGTAGCGGTAGACCGACTTGGGGAGCGGGCCGACCGTGCGCCCCGACCACGCGCCGCCGGGCTGGAGCACGCGCTGCACGTACTGCTGGGTCTCCGCGTACGGCGGGATGCCACGATGCGCGTCCACCGCCGCCTCGCCCGCGTTGTAAGCCGCGACCGCGAGCGAGACGTTGCCCGGGTAGCGATCCAGCAGGTAGCGCAGGTGGCGCACACCGCCCTCGATGTTCTCGCGCGGGTTGAACGAGTCGCGCACGCCGAGCATCACCGCGGTCTTGGGCATGAGCTGCATCAGGCCGCGCGCGCCGGTGCGCGACACTGCGGTGGGATTGAACGCCGACTCCGCGCGGATCACCGATTCCACCAGCTGCGGGTCCACGCCGTGGCGAGACGAGATCTCCCGGATGTCGGCCGAGAACTGATGCTGCGACGTCTCGGTCATGCGGAGCCACCCGCTCGCGGTGCCCGACACCAGCGGCAGCCCCTTGTAGCGAGGATCCGTCGGCGCGTTGGTGAGATGGACCACGCCGTCTCCATCGACGAGCCGGTAGGTGTCGGCTCCAGCCGAGGCCGGCGTCGCGGAGATGGTAGTGGCCAGGAGGACGGCCGCTAGGAACGCACCCTTGGTGAGCACGAGCCCCTGGGGTCCAAGAGACGTGCCAGGGGGTGCCGAAACCCCACGAGGCCGCCCGGGGTGGGCGGCCTCTGGAGCCTTCTACATCAACGGGTTGCGGATCAGTTTCGAGCCTGCAGCAGCGACTCACGGATGCGATTGTCCTTGGGAATCGGCTCCTCCAAGGCCAGATTCAGCACCTGATCGACGGTATCGACCAGGTGGAAGGTCATCCCATCGCGAACCTGGCTCGGCACGTCCTCGATGAGGTTTTTCTCGTTCCTTTTCGGCAAGATAATGACCCTCACGCCGGCGCGCCGCGCCCCGAGCACCTTCTCCTTGATGCCGCCGACGGGCAGCACGCGGCCAGATAACGTCACCTCGCCGGTCATCGAGAGGTCCGAGCGCACGGGACGCTGAGTCATCAGGGAAACGAGTGCCGTCACCATCGTGACACCCGCGGACGGCCCGTCCTTTGGAATCGCGCCCGCCGGCACGTGGATGTGGATGTCGGACGTGTCCCAGTAGTCCGAACGGACACCGAGCTCGGTGACGTGCGACCGAGCCCAGGACAGCGCGGTCTGGGCAGACTCCTTCATGACATCGCCCAGCTGGCCGGTCAGCGTGAGCGTCTTGCTGCCCTTCATACGGGTCGCCTCGATGAACAGGATCTCGCCACCGGTCGGCGTCCACGACATGCCCACCGCCACGCCGGGGATCCGTGTCCGCTCCTCCAGCTCCTCGTGCTCGAACCTCGGAGCGCCCAGCAGCTCGCCGACGAGCGCCTCCGTCACCTCCACCGAGGCCACGTGTCCCTCGACCCGCCGCTTGGCCACCTTGCGGGTGATGGCCGCGATCTCACGCTCGAGGTTGCGCAGGCCGGCCTCGCGCGTGTAGCTCCGCACCAGGCGGCGCAGGGCCGCGTCGGTCCACCGGATGTGCTCGCCGTCGAGCAGGCCGTGATCGGCGATCTGCTTCGGCACCAGGTGGGTCCGCGCGATGGCGACCTTCTCCTCCTCGGTGTAGCCCGCGATCTCGATGATCTCCATCCGGTCCCGCAGCGGCGCCGGCACGGTGTCCAGCACGTTGGCGGTGGTTATGAAGAGAATCTTGGAGAGATCGAACGCCACGTCGATGTAGTGGTCCCGGAACGCGACGTTCTGCTCCGGATCGAGCACCTCCAGCAACGCGGAGGCGGGGTCGCCCCGGAAGTCCATTCCCAGCTTATCGACCTCGTCCAGCATCAGCACCGCGTTCTTCGACTCGGCGCGCCGCAGCCCCTGGATGATCTGTCCGGGCAGGGCCCCGATGTAGGTCCGCCGATGACCGCGGATCTCCGCCTCGTCCCGCATACCGCCGAGCGAGATGCGGTGGAACTTCCGCCCCAGCGCTCGGGCGATCGAGCGGCCGAGCGAGGTCTTACCCACGCCGGGAGGCCCGACGAAGCACAGGATCGGGTCCTTGCCGGCCGGCCGCATCGACTTGACGGCCAGGTACTCGAGGATCCGGTCCTTCACCTTCTCCAGCCCCGAGTGGTCGGCGTCGAGCACGCGCCGCGCTTCCGCGATGTCGAGATTGTCCGTGGTCTGCTTGCTCCACGGCAGCGCGATCAGCCAGTCGAGGTACGTCCGCGCCACCGTGTATTCCGCGGCGGCGGGCGGCATCTTGGCCAGCCGGTCGAGCTCGCGCAGAGCCTCCTTCTTGGCCTCCTCGCTCATGCCGGCCGCCTCGACCTTCTCCCGCAGCTCGTCCAGCTCCTGCGTGCGCTCGTCGCCGCCGCCCAGCTCCTTCTGGATTGCCTTGAGCTGCTCGCGCAGGTAGTACTCGCGCTGGCTCTTGCCGACCTCCGACTCGACCTGCGACTGGATCTTGGACCCGAGCGCCAGCACGTCCGCTTCCTTGGTGAGCACCGCGACCAGCCGCGCCAGGCGAGCCTTGACGTCGGACGTCTCGAGCAGCTCCTGCTTGGACTGGGTGGTGAGCACCGGCAGGGTCGCGGCGATGAGGTCGCCGAGCCGGTCGGGCTGAGTGACGTTCTGCACCACGGTCGCCAGCTCGTCCGGCAGCATGGGCGAGAGCTCGACCACCTGGCGGAAGAGGTTGGCCGCGTTCCGGGCGAGCGCCTCCGTCTCGAGGTCGCCCGCTGGCGGGGCGAGCTCGGGCTCCTCCGCGACGCGAGCCACCAGATACGGCCGTAGGTGCGACATCTCGACGATGCGGATGCGGTGCAGTCCCTGGACGACGAGACGGACCGTCCCGTCGGGCTGCTTCAGAACCTTGTGCACGGTGGCGAGAGTCCCGATGCGGTGCAGATCCGCCTCCTGCGGATCCTCCGTCGATGCGTCCCGCTGGGTGAACACACCGATCAAGCGGTTGCCTCGGACCACGTCCTCCAGCAGCCGGACGGAGGACTCGCGCCCGGCCCCGAGCGGGAGCACGGCCTGCGGGAACAGCACGGTATCGCGCAACGGCAGGATCGGGACCTGCTCCGGAACGGGAGCGCCCGCGGCCCGCAGATCGGCGCTCGCGGTGGACACCTTATCGTCTGCCATGGTGATGGCCTTCCTTTCACTCAAAAGAGGTCGACCGGGGAGAGCTGGCTCGACGCCGCCCGGACGAGCGCTTCGCCTTTACCTCGCCGCGCCTCGTCCCGCACTTCCGCCATGTCCCCCCGAACGTGATCGGTCAACTCCTCGATTCGCGCCTGCATATCGAGCATCCGGCGTCTCATCTTTAGGATGATCTCGATGCCGGCGAGATTCACCCCGAGGTCGCGCGCCAGCCGGGTGACCCGGGCGATCTCCTCGACGTCCTCCGCCGAGTACATGCGGGTCTTCCCCTCGGTGCGGCTCGGACGGATCAGCCCCTTCTTCTCGTACATCCGCAGGGTCTGCGGGTGGATCTTCACCATCTCCGCCACCACGCCGATCATGTAGAGCGGCCGGCTGCGCTCGGTCATTCGCGCGCGCTCCCAGGGGCCTCGACGGCGGGCCGCCCCGGCAGCAGGCGGCCCAGCTCGCGAAACATCTCCTGTGTCCGGGGGTCCACATCGCGCGGGATCTCGACCCGGGTCGTGACATACAGATCGCCGCGGCCGTCGCTGGCCAGCCGCCGGACGCCCTTGCCGCGCAGCCGGAAGGTCTGGCCACTCTGGGTACCCGGCGGGATCGCCAGGTCCACGACGCCGTCCACTCCCCGGACCCGTACCCGGCTCCCCAGCACCGCCTCCACCAGGGTGATCGGCACCTCGCAGTAGAGGTTGTCACCCTTGCGCGTGTATCGCGCATCCTCGTGAACCCGGGCGACGACGATCAGGTCCCCCCGCGGCCCCCCGAACGGCCCCGCGTGACCCTCTCCGGCCACCCGCAGCTGGGCTCCGGTGTCGAGTCCCGGGGGCAGCACGGCGTGGATCGACGCGCGGCTCGACGCTACTCCGCGGCCCCGACAACTCGGGCACGGCTCGGAGACGCGCGCGCCCGAACCGTCGCAGGCCGGGCACGCCACCCCCTCGCGGGAGCCCTCGCGCCAGACCGTGCCGAGGCCGCCGCAGTGCGAGCACACGGTGGGCGTGGCGCCCGCCGCCGCGCCGGTGGCCTGGCAGATCGCACAGGGGGACAGCCGGTCGACCGCCAGATCGACCTCGAGTCCGGCCATCGCCTGCTGGAACGACAGCTCGACCGGGACGTGGAGGTCGTCGCCCCGGCGCCCCTCCGGACGGCCCTCGGGCCGGACCCGGCCGGACGGGCGGGAGCCGTGGCGATCGTAGACCGTCCGACTGGTGGGATCGCTCAGGATGCGATACGCCTCGGCGATCTCCTCGAACAGCGCGCGCGCCTCGCGCTCCCACAGATTGACGTCGGGGGAATACCGGCGCGCCAGACGCTGGTACGCCCGGCGGATCTGCACCGCCGTCGCGCCCGCCTCCACCCCGAGTACCGCGTAGTAGTCACGCATGGTCACGCGCGGGGCCCGCGCACCCGCGGGACCCCGCGCTCCTCATGGCCGCCCGTGCCGGCGCGGCGCTATTTCTTCTCGCCCAGATCCTCGAACTCGGCGTCGACCACGTCGCCCTTCGGCGCCGCGCCGTCCGCGGCGGGCCCGGACTGCGGCGCGCTCGCGGCTCCCGGCTGGCTCTGCGCCTGCGCGTCGCGGTACATCGCCTCCGCGAGCTTGTGCGAGGCCTTGGTCACCGCCTCCTGCGACTTCTTGATCCGATCGACGTCGTCGGTCTTGAGCGCCTCCCGCAGCTCGTTCAGCGCGGTCTCGGTCGCCTGCTTGTCGGCGGCGTCGACCTTGTCGCCGTAGTCGCGGAGCATCTTCTCGGTGTTGTAGACCGTCGAGTCGCCCTGGTTCTTGATCTCGATACCCTCTCGCTGACGGGCATCCTCGGCCGCGTTGGTCTCGGCCTCGCGCTTCATCCGGTCGATCTCTTCCTTGCTGAGGCCGGACGACGCGGTGATCGTGATGTTCTGCTGCTTGCCGGTCGCCTTGTCGCGCGCCGAGACGTTCAGGATGCCGTTCGCGTCGATGTCGAACGTCACCTCGATCTGCGGCACGTTTCGCGGCGCGGGCGGGATCCCGTCCAGATGGAAGCGCCCGAGCGTCCGGTTGTCACGCGCCATCGGCCGCTCGCCCTGCACCACGTGGACCTCCACCGACGGCTGGCTGTCCGAGGCGGTCGTGAAGGTCTCCGCCTTCTTGGTGGGGATCGTGGTGTTGGCCTCGATCAGCTTGGTCATGACCCCACCCAGCGTCTCGATTCCGAGCGACAGCGGCGTCACGTCCAGCAGCAGCAGGTCCTTGACCTCACCGGTCAGCACCGCGGCCTGCACCGCCGCGCCCACCGCCACCACCTCGTCCGGGTTGACGGTACGGTTCGGCTCCTTGCCGAAGAGCTTCTTCACCTCTTCCTGCACCTTCGGCATCCGGGTCTGGCCGCCGACCAGGATGACCTCGTCGATGTCTCCCGGGTTCACTCCCGCCTGGCGCATCGCCTCGCGGCAAGGAGTCAGCGTCCGCTCCACCAGGTCCGCCACCAGCGACTCGAGCTTGGCCCGCGTCAGGGTGAGTACCAGGTGCTTGGGGCCGGTCGCGTCCGCGGTGATGAACGGCAAGTTGATCTCGGTCTGGACCGTGGTCGAGAGCTCACACTTGGCCTTCTCGGCCGCCTCCTTGAGGCGCTGCAGGGCCATCCGGTCCTTCCGCAGGTCGATGCCGTTCTCGCGCTTGAACTCGTCCGCGATCCAGTCCATCACGCGCTGGTCGAAGTCGTCGCCGCCCAGGTGCGTGTCGCCGTTGGTGGCCTTGACCTCCACCACGCCCTCTCCGATCTCGAGCACCGACACGTCGAACGTGCCGCCGCCGAGGTCGTACACCGCCACCGTCTCGTCCTTCTTCTTGTCGAGCCCGTAGGCCAGCGCGGCCGCGGTCGGCTCGTTGACGATTCTCATGACCTCGAGACCCGCGATAGCCCCCGCGTCCTTGGTGGCCTGCCGCTGGCTATCGTTGAAGTACGCGGGCACGGTAATGACCGCCTGGGTGACCTTCTCCCCCAGGTAGGCCTCGGCCGCCTCCTTCAGCTTGCGAAGCACCAGCGCGGAGATCTCCGGCGGGGAGTAGACCTTGCCGCGGCTCTCCACCCGCGCGTCGCCGTTCTGGGCCTTGAGCACCTTGTAGGGCACCAGCTTGATCTCGCCGAGCACTTCGTCGTAGCGGCGCCCCATGAAGCGTTTGATCGAGAAAATCGTGTTGTCGGGGTTGGTGATGGCCTGACGCTTGGCCACCTGCCCGACGAGGGTCTCGCCTTCCTTCGTGAAGGCCACCACGGAGGGGGTCAGGCGGCTGCCTTCCTGATTGGCGATGACGGCGGGGTCTCCGCCTTCCACCACCGCCACCACCGAGTTCGTCGTTCCCAGGTCGATGCCGATCACCTTCGCCATGTCGTGTTCTCTCCTGTCTGAGTGTCTGGATCGGTTGCCGCGCCGGCGGGCCTGCGCTCATCGCGCGAGCCCGCCGGCACCCGTGCGGGCGGCGCTACGCCGCTTCGATCTTGATCTCCTTCGGCTTGTTCTCTTCGGCCTTCGGAAGCTTCACCGTGAGCACCCCGTCCCGATAGGTCGCCTTGATCTGCTCGGCGTTGACCGGCGCCGGCAGCGAGAAGGCACGCTCGAACTTGCCGTACCAGCGCTCCCGACGGTAGCTGCTCCCCTCCTCGACATCGGTGGACCCCTGCCGCTCACCCTTGACCGTCAGCAGGTCGTCGGCCAGGGAGAGATGAATGTCCTTCTCGCTGAGCCCCGGCAGCTCGGCGGTGACCACGACCTCGTTCTTGGTCTCGTACATGTCCGCCGCGGGGACCCACACCCGCTCGGACGCGACCGACTGGCCGAGGAAACCGTCGAAGAGACGGCTCACCTGCGCATGCATGTCGCTCCAGTCACTGGACAACTCCTGCGAGAGCGGGCGGAAACGAATCAGCGCCATGGTTCTTCCTCCTGATGCTCGGGCCTTCCGGCCCTTGGCTGGATCTAAGTCTACATGACTTATATATGCTGAGCATTGGGTTGTCAAATCGCCGGAGATGATACCCGGAAACGCCAATCAATTCAGAACCCTTGAGCCCTGGCCGGAGGATGGTAGGGTCCAGCCATGCGACTCGGGTGCCTGGGGTGCCTCGGATCGATCATTGGCCTGGCCCTGCTCGCCTGCCTGGTGGGCGGAGCCGTCTGGGCCTGGAGCGGCCTCTATGCGGCTCCGCCGCTCCTGTCGCCTGACCCGGGCAAGGCAGACCCCGCGGCGCTGAGCCGGAAGCTGACCGAGATCGGCCTTCGAAGCAGTGGCCGCTCGACCCGGACCGAGCCACTGGTCCTGGACGAAGCCGAGGTCGCCTCCCTTGTATCCGGCCGGTTGGCCGATGCCGACCTCCGGTTGGCTCTGGTCGCGGTGAGGCTCCGCTCGGACCGCGTAGCGGCGCAGGGTCGCCTGCCGCTGGGTACGCTCCTTCAGGATTCTCCGATGGCCTGGATGGGGTCGGTCGTCCCACGCAGCACACTGGAGACGTCGATCTGGCTCACGTTGACCGGCCTCGTGGAGGTGGAGGCGCCGTCGGGACCACGGCGGCCGCGCCACGCCGAGGCCCGGCTCCTCACCGCGCGCCTGGGACGGGTACCGGTGCCCAGCTGGCTCCTGCCCGTGATGCTCGGCCCGCGCGGGGCCTCCGTGCTTCGGTGGCAGGTACCCGGCGCCGTCGACCGCCTGGAGGTCGGCGAGGGCCGGATCACGGTCAGAACCCGCTAGGCGGGTTTCTCCCGAGCCGTCTGGACGAAGCGCATCTGCAGATCGTAGATGATCTCCTCTAGTAGCCGTGACTCTGGTTCGGTCCGATTACCCTGTGTCTTCTCGCGCAGCATCAGGAGGATGTCGATCGCCGAGCGGGCCTGTTCGAGGTCGACGCGCCGCTCCTCCGACTCGGGCGGCGCGACGGCCCCGAGCCCGATCAGCGCGGAGTTCGCGAACAACACGAACAGCGAGCTCAGCTGGCTCGGGCCGGAGGTCGGCGCGGGCGCGGCCGGCTCCGGTGGCGGCGAAGCACCGCCTGGTGTCCCCTCCGCGCGGCCCCGCCGGTCGGTGACCTTGAAGTTCTCTTCCTCGCTCATGGCTAAGCGGCCCGACCCTGTTTTCGGGGCGCGAGCCTAGCACGCGGACCGAGCCCCTTCAAGCGAATGTACCGGTTGTGTATAATGCCGCTCAGTACACTTCTAGATCGTCCCATGGCTGACGCCGCCGGCAGTCGCTTCGTCTCCCTCCTCGCGCTCATGGCTCGCCTCCGGGGTGAGGGTGGCTGCCCGTGGGACCGCGAGCAGACGCGCGCCTCCCTCAAGCCGTACCTCCTCGAGGAGACCTACGAGGTTCTCGAGGCCATCGACGAGGGTTCCCGCGAGCATCTCGTCGAGGAGCTGGGTGACCTCCTCTTCCAGGTGGTGTTCCATTGCCAGCTCGGGGCGGAGGCCGGGGAGTTCACGATGGAGGACGTGGTCGAGCAGGTGTGCGCCAAGATGACCCGTCGCCATCCCCACGTCTTCGCCGACCGTGTCGTCGGCGATGCGCGGGAGGCGCTGGCGCAGTGGGAGCAGATCAAGCACGATGAGGCCTCCGCCACGAAGCGTGGAGGCTCGGCCCTCGACGGCCTCCCTGCGGCGCTGCCGGCGCTCCTGCGGGCTCAGCGGCTCCAGGCGAAGGCCGCCCGCGTCGGTTTCGACTGGACGCGCTGGCAGGACGCGTGGAACAAGCTCCAGGAGGAGCTGGCCGAGGCGGGCGAGGCCCTCGAGACCGGAGACGACGGTCGCGTCGCCGATGAGATCGGGGATGTGCTGTTCTCGATGGTCAACGTGGCCCGCCTGCGAGGCATGGACGCCGAGGAGTGCCT
>DASZJM010000248.1:0-9983 GCA_035948165.1 Candidatus Methylomirabilota bacterium | reverse complement strand
CGCCCCTGACCCTGCCCTCTCCCCAGAGGGGAGAGGGTATGTCGGCGGGGGGCGCGAGGGTGAAGGACGTGTCTACTTCTTCACGAGCGGGCAGTCGCCCTGGTCGATGGGCCGGAACGCCTGCTCGGCGGGGATGGTGGCGCGCAGCTTGTAGTAGTCCCACGGCCCCTTCGACTCCGCCGGCTTCTTGACCTCGAACAGGTACATCGGGTGGAGCTTGCGGCCGTCGGCGCGGATCGTGCCCTTGCCGAAGAGCGGGTCGTCGGTGGGCATCTCCTTCATCTTGGCGATCACCTTGGTCCCGTCGTCGTTCTTGAGCGCCTCCACCGCCTTCAGGTAGTGGAGCGTCGCCGCGTACACCCCCGCGTGCACCATGGTCGGGTGGATCCCGCGGTCCAGCTCCGCGAACCGCTTGGCGAAGGCCCGCGTCTTGTCGTTGGCGTCCCAGTAGAAGGCCTCGGTCATGATCAGGCCCTGGGCGGTCGGCAGCCCGAGCGCGTGCACGTCGGTGATGAAGACGAGCAGCCCGGCCAGGCTCTGGCCGCCCTTGACGATGCCGAACTCGGCGGCCTGCTTGATGGTGTTGGTGGTGTCCCCGCCCGCGTTGGCGAGCCCGATGATCTTGGCCTTGGACGACTGGGCCTGCAGGAGGAAGGAAGAGAAGTCGGCGGTGTTGAGCGGGTGGCGCACCTTGCCCAGCACCTTGCCCCCGTTCTTCACCACCACCGCCTCGGTGTCGCGCTCGAGCGCGTGGCCGAAGGCGTAGTCCGCGGTGATGAAGAACCAGGTGTCGCCGCCGGTCTTCACGATCGCGCTGCCGGTGCCGTTGGCGAGGGCCCAGGTGTCGTACGTCCAGTGGACGGTGTTCGGCGAGCACGCCTTGCCGGTGAGGTCGGAGGACGCGGCCCCCGAGACCAGGAACGCCTTGCCCTTCTCCTTGACGATCTGATTGACCGCGAGCGCGACCGCCGAGTTCGGCGTGTCCACGATCACGTCCACCTTGTCGGAGTCGAGCCACTGGCGCGCGATGCCGGAGCCCACGTCCGCCTTGTTCTGGTGGTCGGCCGAGACGATCTCGACCTTCATCCCCTTCTTCGCGGCCCCGAAGTCCTCCACCGCCATGCGGGCCGCGATCACCGAGCCCTGGCCGGAGAGATCGGCGTAGAGGCTCGACATGTCGGTGAGCACTCCGATCTTGACGACGCCGTCCGAGACCTCGGCCTGAGCCGGCACGGGCGCGACGAGCGCCACCACGGCCATCACCACGAGCCAGTACTTGATCATGCGCTGGGTTCCTTTCGGGAGCGGGTGAGCGACGGGCGATTATACCCCGAGGTACTCGTGCAGCTGGGCGGTCCGGGCGGGCAGCTCCGCGTTGGCGATCATGTCCACCACGCGCCCGCGCTCCATGACGTAATGACGGTCGGCCACCGTGGCCGCGAAGCGGAAGTTCTGCTCGACGAGCAGGATCGTGAAGCCCTGGCTCCGGAGCCGGCCGATGGTGGCGCGGATCTGGCGCACGATGACCGGGGCCAGCCCCTCGGTGGGCTCGTCCAGCAGGAGGAGCCGGGCGCCGGTGCGCAGGATGCGGCCGATGGCCAGCATCTGCTGCTCGCCCCCCGAGAGCTTGGTGCCCTGGCTCCGCCCGCGCTCGCGCAGGTTCGGGAAGAGATCGTAGATCGCGTCGAGCCCGAGCCCGCCCGGCTGCACCACCGGGGGCAGCAAGAGATTCTCCTCCACGCTCAGACTCGCGAAAATCCCCCGCTCCTCCGGGCAGAAGGCGAGGCCGCGGCGCGCGATCAGGTTGGAGGGCCGGTCGACCAGCTCCTCGCCGCGGAAGCGCACCGAGCCCTCGCGCCGCGGCACCATGCCCATCACCGACTTGAGCGTGGTGGTCTTGCCGGCCCCGTTGCGGCCCAGGAGGGTCACCACCTCGCCCGCCCGCACCTCGAAGGCGACCCCGTGGAGCACGTGCGACTCCCCGTACCAGGCGTGGAGGTCGGCCACCTGCAGGAGCGGCGGCTCACTCATGGCCCACGCCCAGGTACGCCTGCACCACCTCCGGGTGGGCCGAGACCGATGCGTAGTCGCCCTCGGCCAGGATCTCCCCGCGGGCCAGCACCGTGATCGTGTCGGAGAGGTGCTCCACCACGCTCAGGTTGTGCTCGACCATCAGCACCGTGCGGTTGCGGGCCACCTGCTTGATCAGGGCCGAGATACGATCGACGTCCTCGTGGGCCATGCCCGCGGTCGGCTCGTCGAGCAGCATCATCTCGGGATCGAGGGCCAGCGTGGTGGCGATCTCGAGCGCGCGCTTGCGCCCGTAGGGCAGCTCGACCGCCGGGCTCTCCGCGAAGCCCTGGAGCCCCACCGCGGCCAAGAGCTCCAGGGCCCGCTCGCGGAGGGCGCCGAGCACGCGCTCCGAGCGCCAGAAGTCGAAGGACCTCCCGCGGCGGCGCTGCAGGGCGACCCGCACGTTCTCGAGCGCGGAGAGGTGCGGGAACACCGCGGAGATCTGGAACGAGCGCACGAGGCCGAGCCGCGCGATCTCGGCGGGCCGGCGCCCGGTGATGTCCTGCCCGTTGAACGTGATCCGGCCGCGGGTGGGCACCAGGAAGTGGGTCAGCAGGTTGAAGCAGGTGGTCTTCCCCGCCCCGTTCGGGCCGATGAGCGCGTGGATGGTCCCGCGACGCACCCGCAGGCTCACGTCCCGCACCGCGAGGAAGCCGCGGAACTCCTTGGTGAGCCCGCGGGTCTCCAGGATGACGTCGTCGGCCATCGGCTAGGGGCGCGGGGGTCCCGGCGGCGGGTAGAACCGCGCCTCGCGGCGCTCGTCCCAGGCCCGGTTGGCCTCGTCCATCTCCCAGGAGGTCATGCACTCGTTCTGGGCCCGCACCACCTCCTCGATCAGCTCGCGCGGGTCGTGGTGGAAGGAGGCGTGCAGCAGCCGCTTGGCGTGCCCGGTCGCGGTGCGCGAGGAGTGGAACGCCTTCTCCACGATCTGCGCGAGCGTGGCGTCGATCTCGTGCGGCTCGACCACCCAGTTCACCAGGCCCATCGCGAGGGCCGCCGCGGGGGTGACGTGGTCGTTCAGCAGGGTCAGCTCCTTCGCGCGCCCGAGCCCCACGATGCGGGCCAGGCGGAGGATCGAGCCGTCCGGGATGAGCCCGTGGCGGGTCGCGCCCAGCCCCAGCACCGCGTCGGTGGTGGCGACGCGCAGGTCGCAGGCGACCGCGAGCTGCAGCCCGCCCCCGATCGAGTAGCCGTGGAGCACCGCCACCGTCAGCTTGTCCATGTCCTCGAGCCGGTTCAGGGCGCGGATCCAGTTGCGATAGAACGCCTCGCCGATGCCGCCCGCGGAGAGCACGGTGCGGTCCATCCCCGAGCAGAACGCGCGGCCGGCGCCGCGGACCAGCACCACCCACACCGCCTCGTCGCGGGCCGCGGCCTCCACCGCCTCGGCCAGCTCGGCGGAGAGCGCGAGATCGAGCGCGTTCAGCACGCGCGGCCGGGAGAGGGTGATGGTGGCGACGCCGTCCCGCGCCGCGTAGGCCACCCGCGGCTCGCTCACGGCTGGCTCCGGGCCCCCAGGATCTCGCGGGCGATGACCATACGCTGGATCTCCGACGTGCCCTCCCCGATCTCGGTGAGCTTGGCGTCGCGGAAGATCTTCTCGATGGGGAACTCGGTGATGTAGCCGGCGCCCCCGTGAATCTGCAGGGCCTTGGTCGCCGCCTTCATCGCGACCTCGGAGGCGAACACCTTGGCCATGGAGGCCGCCACCTTGGCGGGCCGCCCCGCGTCCTTGAGGCTCGCGGCCCGGAGCGTCAGCAGGCGCGCCGCCTCCACCTCGGTGCCGATCTCGGCGATCATGCCCTGGAGCCCGTTGAACTCGGCGAGGGTCCGGCCGAAGGCGGAGCGCTGCTTCATGTACTTGACCGCCTCGTCGAGGGCACCCTGGGCGATGCCGACCCCCATCGCGGCCATCGCGACGCGGCCGCCCTCGAGCACCTGCATGGTGTTGGTGAAGCCGCGGTCGCGCTCGCCGCAGAGCGCGGTCGCGGGCACCCGCACGTTGTCGAAGTGCAGCTCCGCGGTGTTGGACGCGTGGAGGCCGAGCTTGCGGTAGGGCTTGCCCGCGCTGAAGCCGGGAGTGCCCCGGTCGAGGATGAAGGCGGAGATGCCCTTGTTGCCGCGCGCCGGGTCGGTCACCGCCATCACCACCGCCACCTCGGAGACGCCCGCATTGGTGATGAAGGCCTTGCTGCCGTTGAGCACGAAGTGGTCGCCGTCCGCGACCGCGCGGGTGCGCATGGCCGCCGCGTCGGAGCCCGAGCCGGGCTCGGTGAGCCCCCAGGCCCCGAGGACCTCGCCGCGGGCGAGGCGCGGCAGGTATCGGGCCTTCTGCTCGGGCGAGCCGAAGAGCGCGATGTGGTTGGTGCAGAGCGAGTTGTGCGCCCACATCGTGATGCCCACCGACGCGTCCACCCGGTTCAGCTCCTCCACCGCGAGGGCGTAGGACACGTAGTCGAGGGCCGCCCCCCCGTACTCCTCCGGCACCAGCGCCCCCAGCAGCCCGGTGCCCGCGAGCTTGGCGAAGATCTCGTGGGGGAACTCCTGGGTCTCGTCGAAGTGGTGGATCACCGGCGCCACCTCGCGCTCCGCGAACTCGCGCGCGAGGGCGCGCACCTCCTGCTGCTCCGGGGTGAGGGCGAAGTTCATCGCGCCGCGCGCTCCGCCACGAGGATCGCCACCGGGTACGCGAAGTGGATCGCCCCGTCGACCCGCCGCGCGCCCACCCCCATCCCGTCGTCGTCGAGCGAGGACTCGAAGAGGGCGCGGACGCGGTCGGCATCGCCCGGCGCGGGGAACGAGCGCGACAGCAGGGCCTCCACCTCGGCCCGCACCTCGCAGCGCGTGACCACCGGCTGGGTGAGCCCGGCCGTCTCGAAGAAGCCGGCCAGCTCGGCGAGGGAGAGCGCGCGCACGTGGGAGGGATCGCGCAGCCGCTCCATCCGGTTGAACGCGGCGGCCCGCGCCGGATCGGGCGAGACCGCGGTGTCGGCCACCACCACGCGGCCGCCGGGGGCACACACCCGCACCATCTCGCGCAGGACCGCGCCGGGATCGGGGAAGTGGTGGAAGGCGAAGCGGGAGACGACGAGCGAGAAGGCGCCCGCCCCGTAGGGCAGCGGCCGCACGTCGCCCACGGTCAGGGTCACGTTGGCGAGCCCCCGCTCGCGGACGAGGGTCCGGGCGCGCTCGATCATGGCGGGGGTGAGGTCGATGCCGGTGACGTGCCGGGCCACCTGCGCGAACGCCGCCGCGACCAGCCCGGGCCCGCAGGCCACGTCGAGCACGGTGTCGGCCGCCCCGGCCCCGCTCGCGCGCACCAGCAGGCGCAGGGCGTCCTCGTCGCGGATGCCCGGCGCGGTCGAGAAGGGCACCGCCTGCCGCGTGAACTGATCGACGATCGCCTGGCGATTGTCCGGCTGAGCCATGACCGGTGCGGCTAGACAGTAGCCCGGATGTTGTCGCGCACGAAGCGGATGATGTCCTGCGTCGAGGTCCCCGGGGTGAACAGCTCCTTGACCCCGAGCGCCTTCAGGGCCTGGATGTCCTCCTGCGGGATGATACCGCCGCCGAACACCGCGATGTCGTCGGCCCCCTTCTCCTTGAGCAGGTCGAGCACCCGCCCGAAGAGATAGTTGTGGGCCCCCGAGAGCACCGAGAGCCCGATCGCGTCGACGTCCTCCTGCACCGCGGTGGCCACGATCTGCTCGGGGGTCTGGTGGAGCCCGGTGTAGATCACCTCGAAGCCCGCGTCCCGCAAGGCCCGGGCCACGATCTTCGCGCCGCGGTCGTGCCCGTCGAGACCGGGCTTCGCCACCAGCACGCGGATCTTTCGCTCGGCCATGGTCGGTCCCCCGTTCAGCGCAGGAGCGCGCGAATGCGCTCGCCCGCCTTCATGATCTGGTCCCGGTGGCCGGGCACGAGCTTCCAGTCGAAGCCCTTGCCGTCGTTGGCCCAGCGCGGGATGAGGTGCAGGTGGAAGTGCGGCACCGACTGGAAAGCGGCGGCGCCGTTGGCCTGCAACATGTTGAGCCCGTCGGGGGCGAGCCCCTCGCGGATCGCAAGCGCCACCCGCTGGGCGGTGGCGACCGCGGCCTGCAGGTCGTCGGGCTCCACCTCGAAGAGGGTGGCCGCGTGCGCCTTCGGGATCACCAGGCAGTGCCCGGCGTTGAGGGGGTGGATGTCCATGAACGCGAGCGTCCGCTCGTCCTCGTAGATCTTGAGCGAAGGGATCTGGCCGTCGCGGATCTTGCAGAAGACGCAGTCGGTCATCGCGGGCCTCCAGCCGGGGCCTGCTCCGCCCTCACCTGCGCCGCCACGTCCTCGAACCGCCGGCCGAAGATCTGGGGCGCGTCCACTCCCATCTCGGCCAGGTAGCAGTCGAGCTGGCTCCGGTGGTGCACCTCGTGCTCCACCATCGCCATCAGGAATCGCCAGGCCTTGATGGTGCCGCCGTCGAGGTCCCGGCGCGGGCTCGTCAGCACCCCGTCGTCGAGCGCGGCCAGCCGGTCCATCTCCTCTCGATGCACGCGCTCGAGCAGGGCGCGGGTCTGCGCGTGATCGAGGCCCGCCCCCGGGGTCAGGTCACCGGTGAAGCGGTCCTCGACCACCTTGGTCACGAAGAAGCGCTCCGCCCCCGCGAGGTGCCGCATGATCTCCCCGCAGGTCATCTCGCCCGGCCGCGGGGCCCAGTCGAGCCGGGCCGGCTCGACTCGGTCCACCGCGGCCCAGGTCCGGCGGCGGACGCCCGCCCAGTACCGGGTGAACTCCGCGACCGAGCCGATCATCGACAGCCTCGCGACCTCAGATCGCGAGCGTCCAGCCATCGGGGTCCGCGGCCTTGCCGTACTGGATGGCCACGATGGCGTCGTAGAGCTGCTGGGTGAGCGGCCCGATCTTGCCCCCGTTGATCACCATCTTCTTGCCCTTGTAGGCCAGCTCGCCCACCGGCGAGATCACCGCGGCGGTGCCGGTGCCCCACACCTCCTCCAGCTTGCCGCCCCCGTGGGCCTCCACCACCTCGTCGATCGACACCTGGCGCTCGCTCACCTTGAGCCCCCACTTGCGCAGCAGGGCCAGGGTCGAGTCGCGGGTCACGCCGGGCAGGATGGTCCCGGTCAGCGGCGGGGTGATGATCTCGTCGCCGATCTTCACCATGATGTTCATGGTGCCGACCTCGTCGAGGTACTTGCGGTGCACCCCGTCGAGCCAGAGCACCTGGGTGAAGCCCTCGCGCTTCGCCTCGTCGCTCGCGTAGAGGCTGGCCGCGTAGTTGCCAGAGGTCTTGGCCCCGCCCAGGCCGCCGTCGACCGCGCGCACGTACTTGTCGACCACCAGGATCTTCACCGGGGCCATGCCCTCCGGATAGTAGGCGCCCACCGGGGACAGGATGACGAAGTAGATGTAGGACTTCGCCGGCCGCACGCCCAGGAAGGGCTCGCTCGCGATCACGGTGGGGCGGATGTAGAGCGAGGTGCCCACCGTGCTCGGTACCCAGTCCCGATCCACATCGACCAGCTGGACGAGCGACTGCAGCGTGAGGTCCGGGTCGATCGGCGGAATGCAGAGGCGCCGAGCCGAGTTGTTCATCCGCTCGACGTGCTTCTGCGGACGGAACAGGCGGATCTTGCCGTCCACCCCGCGGAACGCCTTGAGGCCGTCGAAGATGGCCTGGGCGTAGTGCAGCACCGCGGTGGCCGGGTCGAGGGAGAGCGGCCCGTACGGCTCGATGCGCGGGTCGTACCAGCCCTTCTCCTCCTGGAAATCGGCCAGGAACATGTGGTCGGTGAAGATCTGTCCGAAGCCCAGGTCGGCGTCCTTCGGCTTGGGCTTGCGGGTGGCGGAACGGTTGATCCGGATCGGCTCGGTCATGGCTCACTCTCCTCAGAAGATGATCGGCTCTCGGTAGAGCCCGAACACCCGTCGATACACATCGGCGATCTCGCCCAGCGAGACGTAGTCCTTCACCGCGTCGACCAGGACCGGCATGACGTTCCGGCCGTCGCGGCACACCTGCGTGAGCTGCTCGAGGCGCTTGCCAACCTGGGCCGCGTCGCGGGAGGCCTTCACCCGCTCGACGCGCTCGATCTGCTCCCGCTCGATCTCGGGATCGATGCGGAGGAACTCCACCGCCTTCTCGTCGGGCATCACGTACTTGTTGACGCCCACCACCGCCTTCTCGCCCCGGTCGTCCATCAGCTGGTAGCGGTAGGCCGCGTCCGCGATCTCCTGCTGCGGGTACCCGATGTCGATGGCCCGCACGATGCCGCCCAGCTCGTCGATCTTGCGGATGTAGTCCATCGCCTGCGCTTCCATCTGGTCGGTGAGCCGCTCCAGGAAGTAGGAGCCGCCCAGCGGGTCCGCGGTGAGCGGCACCCCCGTCTCCTCCGCGATGATCTGCTGGGTCCGGAGCGCCACCGTCACCGCCTCCTCGGTGGGCAGGGCCAGCACCTCGTCGTAGGAGTTGGTGTGGAGCGACTGGGCCCCGCCCAGCACCGCGGCGAGGGCCTGCAGCGCCACCCGCGCCACGTTGTTCAGCGGCTGCTGGGCGGTGGCCGACACCCCCGCGGTCTGGGTGTGGGTACGCAGCCGCATCGACTCCGGCTTCTTCGCCCGGAAGCGGTCGCGCATCACGGTGGCCCAGATGCGCCGGGCCGCCCGCAGCTTGGCGATCTCCTCGAAGAAGTCGTTGTGGATGTCGAAGAAGAACGACAGCCGCGGAGCGAACTCGTCCACGTCGAGGCCGCGCTCGACGGCGGCGCGCACGTAGCCGAAGCCGTCGGCGAGGGTGAAGGCCAGCTCCTGCACCGCGGTCGAGCCCGCCTCCCGGATGTGATAGCCGGAGATCGACACCGGGTTGAAGCGCGGCACGTGCCGGGCGCAGAACTCGATGGTGTCCACCACCACCCGCACCGCCGACTCCGGCGGCGAGATCCACTCCTTCTGGGCGATGAACTCCTTCAGCATGTCGTTCTGCATCGTGCCGCCCAGCTTGTCCCAGCTCACCCCCTGCTTGTCGGCGAGCGCCAGGTACATCGCGAGCGCCACCGACGCGGTGCAGTTGATGGTCATCGACGTGGTGACCTGGTCCAGGGGGATGTCGCGGAACAGGATCTCGAAGTCGGCGAGCGTGGAGATCGAGACGCCCTCTCGGCCCACCTCGCCGCGGGCCCGCGGGTGATCCGCGTCGTAGCCCATGAGGGCGGGCATGTCGAAGGCGGTGGAGAGCCCGGTCTGGCCCTGCTCGAGGAGGTACTTGAAGCGGGCGTTGGTGTCCTCCGGGCGGCCGAAGCCGGCGAACATCCGCATCGTCCAGAGCCGCCCGCGGTACATCGAGGCATAGGGCCCGCGCGTGTACGGGAACTCGCCCGGATAGCCGAGCTTCTCCTCGTAGCGCCACCCCGCGAGGTCCTCCGGGGTGTAGAGCGGCTGCACCGGGATGCCGGAGAGCGTCTCGTAGGGCACGTCCCGTTCCGGCGTGCGCCGCACGAAGGGCCCGTAGGTCTCCTCCTCCCAGCGCTCCTTGCCGTCGGCCATGGGCTCGCCCTCCCTCAGGCCGCCGACCCGGCGTCGGCGAGCAGATGACGGGCGACGACCAGCTTCTGGATCTGGGACGTGCCCTCGTAGATCTGGGTGATCTTGGCGTCGCGAAAGTGGCGCTCGACCTGGTACTCCTTGATGAAGCCGTAGCCGCCGTGCACCTGGATCGCGTCGGTGGTCACCCGCATCGCGGTCTCGGAGGCGAAGAGCTTGGCCATCGCGGCCTCCGGGCCGTAGGGCGCGCCCGAGTCCTTGCGCCACGCCGCCCGCAGGGTGAGCAGGCGGGCCGCCTCGATGGTGGTCGCCATGTCCGCGAGCATCCACTGCACCATCTGGTGCTGGCCGATCGGCACCCCGAAGCTCTTCCGCTC